>LUZO01000048.1 GCA_001603685.1 Bacteroidales bacterium Bact_23 | reverse complement strand
AAATATCTTGATAAAAAGACGCTGAAAACTACGGCGTTTATTTTACTTGTTTCACTTTTGCTTTCAGCCTGTGCGCAGGTGAGTCCGGTCAGGGAGTGCCTTACCGGAAAGCCTTATGGATTTATCGGCGGCTTGTGGCACGGCTTTATTGCACCGGTATCCTTTTTCGGAAGCCTGATCAGCGACTCCATTGCTCTTTATGCCGTAAACAACAACGGTGGATGGTACGATTTCGGCTTTGTACTGGGCGCCGGAATTTTATTTGGCGGAAGCGGACGAGCCAGCAGATAAAAAAACAGCCGGGAGTACCGGCCGTTTTTGATTTCTTTAATCTGTTATTTCTCCTGAGTCGGAATGGAGATAAAATACTCATTCACTTTGTTGCGGTAGTAATTCTTAAGTGAAGGCGGAATGGTTCGCAGCAATTCCGTTTCCCTGCCGGGAAGCCCGATGCTGTCGAAGAACGATGCCGGATCGGGTTTGGGAAGATCTTTTCCTTCGTTTGATTCCCGCTTCTCCTCCTGTTCCCGTTGCATATCTGCCTTCTCCGATTCAAGAAGTCTGGTGAGAATATCCTGCTGGCGTCGCATGGTCTGTTCATTCAGAATCTTATTAACAAGGTCCGATTCGGTGCGCTCCATATCCTGAATCATCTTGTTCAATCCCTTATCGCCAAGCCTGCCCTCTTTCTGAAGCTCATCCCTGTACTCCTGAAGCTGTCTGCGCAGAGCTTCCTGCTGGGCAGCCATTCTTGCCAGCTGTTCGCTCATGCCGCTTTTTCTGGTTTTTCCCTGCTTGTCCTTCCCTTCCTGCATACTCTTCTTCATTGCCTCCATCTGCTGATTCAGTTTCTCCTGCATCTGGCGCATCGATTTCATCGAAGGTTTTCCCTGCCCCGGCATCGGACAACTCTTGCCGGATTTACCCGATGACTTCATCATCATATTCTGCTCCATCTGATTCATGGATTCGGCAAGCATCAGTGCAAGATTGTTTACCGAAGTCATCACAAACTGCTGTTTGTTAAGCACCGTGGAGACAATTCGGTTGTGCAGCGCTTCCATGGCACTCTCAACATTATCGTTAATGGCTGCAATTTCGCGGTTTACAAACTGGCCGATTGCCGCCTGCCGTTTACTCAGGGC
Source organism: Bacteroidales bacterium Bact_23 (assembly GCA_001603685.1). Taxonomy (GTDB): domain Bacteria; phylum Bacteroidota; class Bacteroidia; order Bacteroidales; family Lentimicrobiaceae; genus Lentimicrobium. The sequence continues at coordinate 32,228 of LUZO01000048.1, read as the reverse complement.
AAACAGCGAGTCTTCTATCATCAGCAGGTTGTCCTTGATGGAGGTTTGCCTTTCAATAATGTTGGGATATTTCGGATCGTTCCGTTTCAGTTTCGATAATACATTCATCAGATCTTCCTGTTCGAACGAAGTTCTGACCAGATTCTCGAGGATAAGCCGTAGTGCATCAATGTCCTCTGCCAGCTCTTCCTCCTCCATAGCCTGTTGCATATCAAAAAGCATATTGCTAAGCTCCTCCATTTTGTCGGAGGCTGATTTCTGCTTGCCGGAAGCCTTCTTCATCTGGCCGCTTTTCAACTCCTGATCCGATTGCTCGAGCTCCTTTTTGATATCCTGCTGACGATCTTCCGGATTTTTGAAGTTGTTTGGCTCTTCCAGCTCCTTGTTCATTTTCTCCAGATCTTTAAGGTTTTCCCGGATTTTATCGAATTTTTCGCTGATTTTCTGTTGATCCTCCCTTAATTTATCGGAATCGTTTTTATCGGAAGCAGCCGTTTCTTCCGACAGTTTTTTCTGCTCATCGGCAAGTTCCTTAAGTTTGTCGATGGTTTCAGTCAATTTCTTATCAAATTCCAGCTGCTTGAACAGCTCAAGATTTCTATCGAGGCTTTTTTCCAGGTCCTCGGCATTGAACTGAAGTTTATCCATTACCTCGTTCAGCTTGTTCTTATCCAGATCGTCCATCATTTTCTGAAGCTCCTCAAAAAGCTGCTTCATTTCATCGGTCATAATCTGTTCGAAAAGCTTCTCCAGCTGCTGCTGTTTTTCGGCAATGCTTTCATTTATTTCCTTATACTGCTGCTCTTTCTGATTTGTCTTTGCATGCTGTTCCCTTATCTGCTCAACCTGTTTCTGCAGGTTCTTCTGCCGGTCAATCAGATCCTGTATCTGTTTCTTTTCCTGATAGTTCAGGCTTTTTTTGTCGAACAGATTCAGGTTGAGTTGCTCTATCTCTTTCTGAATGGCGCGCGCCTCATCCAGGCTTTTTTCGAGTTCGCTTTTAACATTCTCCTGATTCTTTTTTACCATCTCCTCTATCTCTTCAAGCGTAGGGAGACGGAAACTCATCTTCTGTGAGCGTGAAGATTTGTTGCCATTAACGGCATCGTTGTCCCACACCTGGAAGTAATATTCCACTTCATCACCTGGAACCAGCCCGGCGGCGGAGAGGTCGAAGAAATGATAGAATGTCTGCTGGGTATTGTTTCTGTCGAATGGAACTGGTACGGATGTTTCCGCAGAATAGCTGTTGAAACCGGTCTTTCGCGCCAGCCTGAATTCCAGTTTGTTAAAGCCATAGTCATCCTTAATTAACCCTCTGAAATAGAGCCTGTTATCATAAATCGTATCGCGGTATTCCTCCACATTGATCACCGGATAAACATCAGGTATAACATTGATGGTGAATGACATAGAGTCAGATCCGGTCATAAATTCGTTTTGCAGGCTCACACTGTAGTCAACGGGCGCCATAACCCGCTCCGTAGTCTGAAAAACATTATTGTTATCCGATTTCAGCTCCCTGTTTTCAGAGCCAATTCTGAAACTGACCTTTCTGGTATCTCGGGTAAAGAATTTCCAGGTAACCTGGGTTCCCTGAGGGATGACAACATCGCCGGAATTGGAAACGGTTTCAGGTTTTACGCCGGTATAGGCCGGATAATTCAATTCCAGATCAAAATTCACGATGGTAGGCCTTGGCAAGACAACCAGCTCGTAGTCGGGCGATTCATAACCACCCGCCAGGAAATGGAAAGTCTGGTTTTTCCTCACCTTTTTAAAGATAAAGGAATATCCGAGCTTAGAGTGCTTTTCCATTCTGAACTCGCTGCCTTCCGAAACCAGATATACATGTTCGGGTAACTCCTCCCCTGCCACCAAAATCCTGAGTTCAAAATCTTCCTGCTGTATCGCCTTTAAATTTTCATTTTCAATATGGAAAGTAAACGGAAGCGGTTTTTCGAAGTTCTCGGCATGCCTGATCAGCCTTTTTCCCGGTTCGGTGATGCTTGTGGGTGAAACCAGCAGCAGCGCCAGGATAATCAGAACCGGCGGGAGTGCCAGAGGCAGGTATTTCCTGTTTTTACTCAGGTCGATGGCCGAAAGAAACGGTACCGGCTTCAGGTTTGCCGCTTTCTGGTTTATTCCTGCAATAACCAGGGAGTAATTTTCAGCCTCAGAATCGGCGAGTTTATGCAACTGTAGCGTATTCAGCAGTGAGTCCTTTACCTCTGAAAAGTGCTCTCCGATGATCTGTGCCGCCATATCGTGCGAAATCCGTTTTCCGGCTTTGTTCAGCTTGAGCAGCGGATTTATGATGAATTTTCCAAGAATGAAAAGCGCTGCGGCCAGATAGCCGTAAAACAAAACGGTGCGCACAGGTGAAGAAAACCAGGCGGCCGATTCGAGCAGTGCGATAATCAGGAAAAACGATCCCAGCAAAGCAATACTGTACAGTATCCCCCTGATTAACCGGTTGGTATAATACTTCCTGATAAAGGCATCCAGTTTATCTATTAGTATATTGTAGTTTTCGTTCATTTTCTTCAGGTGCAACACTGCCGGACAGGCATTCTTTAAATAACGCAAACGGCGGTGCGATGTTTTCTCCGATACAAAATTAAGCAAACGGGGCATTGAAAACCAATTCCGGCAGGAGTTATTGTATTACAGCCCACTGCGGGAATAAATACTGCCATTTGTATTTCAGATGCTCCTCTGTTTTAATCAATAAAAGTCTGAAAAGTTATGTTGTTGATTATCTTCTTGCAATTTATCGTTAAAATACTGAAACACAATGAAGTCGGATTAAATATATCCGGCTTTCATACCACCGCGGAGGGCTACTTCTTTCTTCCTCCTTCCACCTAAAAATCAACCCCAAAAATGCCTATACCCTTCACATTAATTCACACCGGCATCGCCACGGCTGATTTCACTATCTTTGCACCTTCAAAATCAACATGAATGAAAGAAGTAAGAGTAAGATTTGCACCCAGCCCCACCGGACCGCTGCATATTGGCGGCGTTCGTACGGCTTTGTATAACTATTTGTTTGCCAGGAAGAACAACGGTAAATTCCTGTTGCGCATTGAAGATACCGATCAGACCCGTTATGTTCCGGGAGCTGAGGAGTACATCATTGAATCGCTGAAGTGGTGCGGCATTGAATATGATGAAGGAGTCGGGGTTGGTGGCCCGCACGCTCCCTACCGGCAGAGTGAGCGCAAGGAGTTGTACCGTCAGTATGCCGAACAACTGGTCAGGGATGGCCATGCCTATTATGCCTTTGATACGCCCGAAGCGCTTGATGAGATGCGCGAACGGCTGAAAGCCAGGGGAGTAGCCACTCCGCAGTATGACCTGTTTACCCGGAATGAAATGTGCAACTCTCTGACACTCAGTAATGAGGAGACAGAGCGCCGGCTGAACAGCGGGGAACCCTTTGTAATCAGAATGCTGATTCCTGAAAATGAAGAGATTAAGGTAAACGACCTGATCCGCGGCGAGGTGGTGGTCAATACTTCCAGGCTTGACGACAAGGTGCTTTACAAATCGGATGGCATGCCCACCTATCATCTGGCAAATATCGTTGACGACCACCTGATGGAGATTACCCATGTAATCCGCGGCGAAGAGTGGCTTCCCTCAGCGCCTCTGCATGTTTTGCTATACAGAAGCCTGGGCTGGGAAGCGCCGCAGTTTGCCCACCTGCCGTTGCTGCTGAAACCCGATGGCAACGGCAAACTGAGCAAGCGCGACGGCGATCGTCTTGGTTTCCCCGTATTTCCGCTGCGATGGACCGATCCGGAAAGCGGCGAGGTGTCGTCGGGTTACCGTGAATCAGGCTATCTGCCCGAGGCATTTATCAATATGCTCGCCCTTCTCGGATGGAACCCGGGAACCGAGCAGGAGGTATTTGGCATGGATGAACTGGTTGACCTCTTTACCATTGACCGGGTGGGGAAATCGGGTTCGAAATTCGATCCCGAAAAGGCAAAATGGTTCAACCACCACTACCTGTCGGCACTCGATAACTCATATGTTTCGGAACTGCTTGATAAACAGCTTGCTGAAAAAGGAATAAAAGCGGAGAAAAGCTATATTGAAACGGTAGTTGGATTCACCAAAGAACGGGCAGTACTGATTCCCGACCTTTGGGAGCAGTCGTGGTTCTTCTTCCGGGCGCCGGAAAGCTATGACGAAAAGGTGGTTCAGAAGTTCTGGAAACCTGAAACCCCTGCCCTGCTCGACCGGATTACCGCCCTGCTGCGTGAAACAAGCGATTTTTCGGCGGATAACCTTGAGGCACGGATCAAAGCTTTTATCCAGGAGAACGGCCTGGGCATGGGGCAGGTGATGAATACCCTTCGTCTGTCATTAGTGGGTGGCAGCTTCGGGCCGGGAGTGGCAGCCATCATCGCCACGCTGGGAAAGGAAGAAGCCATTAACCGCATCCTGAAGGCAAAGGAAGCCCTGGCCTGAAATGGCTGATATTGCTGAATTATGAACTAAAATATCTTTACTGCGATTGTGAACGGAGATCCCCTGCTTTACCGGAAACTGGATGAACTCGGAATATCCTTTGAGTACCATGAACATCCGCCTGCACCAACCATTGAAATTGCGGTGCAATACTGGAAGGACATCAAGGAAACCTCTCATTGCAAGAACCTTTTCTTCCGGAACCATAAAGGAAACCGGCATTACCTGGTAATTTTCGACCATCGCCAGTCGATGGCAATTCACGACCTGGAAAAGATGCTGAAACAGGGAAAGCTCAGCTTTGCCTCGCCCGAGCGCATGAATCGCTATCTTGGCCTTATCCCCGGCTCTGTTTCACCCTTTGGACTGATACATGATACCGCACATCATGTTTATCTGTTTCTTGATGAAAACCTGAAGAAATTGCCCAGAATCAGCTTCCATCCCAACGACAATACCGCATCGCTGGTTATTGATTTTAAGGACTTTATCAAATTCCTCGATCACTGTGGAAATGGTTATGAGTTTCTGGAACTCTATTCCGGAGATAACGAACAGGCCACAGAAGACTGAAATATTCTACCTGGAAATAAATATCAGATTAACAGCTCGTTAATCCGGTATTAAAACAAAATATATATTCAGGTGCTGAGATATTGAGAAAATGTTGTAGTATAGCTGCAATTTTTCCAAAAACTCCGGAAACAGTCGGGAATAGGCAGAAATCATCTATTGCCGGCCGATAATTTCCGAAACTTCTGTGGAACCACTACAGATATTGAGAATATGACTATATGAAACCCTGGAAAATTGCACTTTTCATTTTACTGGTGATGGGTGGGTTGCTTCTGGCAACGCTTTTCAGTAGCCGGGTAGTATTGGAAGGCATGCGCAGCGAAGATGGGTTTTCAGTAGGCGGATCCATGATAAAGTATCCGACCATTGAAACCTTTTTGGGTGATAATAATGAAGTGGTTGCAGAGGTTAATGTGCGTGTTGATACCATCATTACCCTGGTAGGTACACCCGAGGTTGAAACCGTTATCGCCCCTCCCGATTTCTCGAAAATAGATACTTCGCAACTGGAAAGAATCAGTTATCCGGGGGCTGACAAAGATTTTCCGCAGCAATTGCTCTCCCTGTTTGAAGGCGAATCATGCAGGATTCTGCATTTTGGCGATTCGCAACTGGAGGGCGATCGCATTTCAGGCTATCTCCGTCACCGGCTTCAGGGCATTTTCGGAGGCAGTGGTCCGGGGTTTATACCGGTGAAGCAGGTTTATAACCAGATTTCGGCTGAGGTTACCGTAAGTGAAAACTGGGAGAGGTATGCCATTTTTGACCCGACCCAGCAGCCGGTAAGCAACAACAACTACGGCCTTTACACCACACTCTCCAGATTCACCGGAAAGGCTGCAATTATCAGTGATTCAGCTGAAAAACAGAAATCCTCTCTATCCACTTTTATCAGGATAAAACCCTCATACCGCTCCTACCCTGCCCTTCGCCGCTACAACCACATCAGGATGCATTACGGAAACCTGAGAAAACCGGCCAGAGTGCTTGTCCGCAGCAACGATTCGGTGATCAGCCATACCCCGCTTATCGCCGACAGTGCCTACCACTGTTTAGAAATCAGGGCCGGCGGAACCCCGGCAGAGATTACCATGGAATTTGAAGCGGAGCAAAGCCCTGATGTTTACGGACTTACACTTGACGGAAGCAGGGGGATCATGCTGGATAACATCGCCATGCGGGGCGCTTCGGGAACCATATTCAACAAACTGAATATGAGTAGTTTCAGGGCTATGGCTCAGAAGCTGAATCCGAAAGTCATTATTTTTCAGTATGGTGGAAATTCCGTGCCCTATCTTAAGGACTCGCTCTCAGTTGATCACTATATGCGCTCGCTTGCGGTTAACATAAACCGGGTGAAAGGGTTGATTCCACAGGCGATGATCATGTTTATAGGCCCGGGTGATATGAGTACCATGATTAACGGTAAAATGGTCACCTATCCCCTGCTGCCCTACCTGGATGAGAAACTCAGGGAAACAAGCATCAGGAACGGATGGGCTTACTGGAGTATGTACAAAGCAATGGGTGGCCTGAATTCCATGCCGGCATGGGTGGAACAGGGCCTTGCAGCCAGCGACTACACCCACTTTTCGCCAAAGGGAGCGCGCATCATAGGTGAACTCTTTTTTACTTCCCTTTACCTTGATCTGAAACGATGAAAAAGAAGATACTACCAGCACTTTTACTGCTTCTATTTTCGGCTTCGCTGAATGCCCAGCACTTTATTCTGGATAGCATCAGGCAGGTAAACGGAAGCCTGATAAAGGAAGAGTTCAACACATTCGCCTTTGCCGATTCCTCGGAAAATTTCAACAGATTTTTTCATAAGCTTGATAGCTTGTATAATGGGTACCCGGTTGATATTCAGATATTTCATATCGGCGGCTCCCATATTCAGGCCGATATATATCCGAACAGGGTAAGAGAATATCTTCGTAACATCACGCCATTTACCGGCTCTGCGCGCGGGCTGATTTTTCCCTACCGCCTGGTCGGCACCAATAACCCGGCAAATTATGCCATTACCGGCGACAGAAAGCAGTGGAAAGGCGAGAGGTCGTCCAGAAGCGGCGATTCCGGATTGTGGGGTTTGTGCGGGATTTCCGTTACACTCGACGGCGATTCCGACACCCTGAGAATTTCAGCCAACAGAAAGGTAAATGTTAAAGCACCATATACCTTCGATAAAATCAGGCTTTTTATCGAGTCCGACTCCTCGGGTTATACCGTTGCTCCTTCCGATTCGTTGCTGAAATTCAGGAGCCTGATTTTCAATCCGGAGAAAGGCTATTGCGATATTGAATTCTACGATACCGTTTCAAGTGCAGGGCTGTTAATCAGTAAAAATGACAGCATTGACAATGCTTTTCTGAGTCTCAGCGGAATGGAACTGAAGAACGGATTTCACGGCATTTCCTACAATTCCATTGGAGTAAACGGCGCCAGCTTCAGGAGTTATTCCAGATGTACGCTGTTCAACCGGCAACTGCAGCTTTTCAGACCCGATCTTTTTATCATTTCCATTGGAACAAACGACGCAAGCACCAGAGATTTTGATGCAGAGAGGTTCAGAAGCTACTACGATTCATTGATTTCCGTTATTCAGGCGGTGAATCCGGAATGCGCCATTTTGCTGACGGTGCCAAATGATTCCTATTACCGAAAAAAATATCCCAATAAAAATACTGCGATTCAGCAGCAGGTAATCCATGAACTGGCCAGGAAACACAGGCAGGCGGTATGGGATTTTTATGCCGTGATGGGTGGCCTGGGCTCTTCGCAGCGGTGGTATAACCGGAAACTGATGGTTTACGACAGGATTCACTTTACCCTGACCGGCTACAACCTGAAAGGCGACCTGCTTGCCGTCGCACTTATCGGACAGTGGGAGAGAAGCACCGGAAGAGAGCCGGAATCGTTGATCAGACTAATAAAAAGGAGCGATGAATAATAGGCTGAAGGAGATATTTACTTTTTCGGATGAGTTTCCGCTCATCTTTACCCAGGCCGATTTCTGGATATTCTTCACGGTAATATACCTGATATTTGCGGTAATCTATCGCAAAATCAAGCTTCGGAATGTCTATCTGCTGATTGTCTCCCTCTTTTTCTATTATAAAACCTCCGGTTTGTTTGTCGGGTTGCTTATTTTTACCACCATCAGCAATTTTCTGCTGGGTGCGGGCATCAGCAAAGCCGGAAGCAAGGCGGTCAAGCTGCTACTGGTTTCCCTGAGCGTGGCGCTTAACCTGTTTATTCTCAGCTATTTTAAATATGCCTATTTCTTTGTCGATTCTGTTAACTACCTGTTCGGCACCGATTATCAGGTTTCGCACTGGCTGGCTGAGATGGGCAACAGGGTGCAGAGTGTAAACTACTTTTCGGTGGATAAGATCATTCTGCCGATTGGCATCTCGTTTTATCTTTTTCAGACGATTACCTATTGTGTGGATATCTACCGCGGCAAACTTGAGCCGCTGAAATCGATATTCGATTTTGGCCTGTTTGTCACCTTCTTTCCGCAACTGGTTGCAGGACCCATTGTTCGCGCCGGTGATTTTATCCCGCAGATACACCGGCCTACCGTTATCTCGGTTCAGGATTTCAATTCAGGTACATTTCTGATTCTTAAAGGGTTAATTAAGAAAATGATATTTGCTGATTATCTGGCGATGCACTTTATGGACAAGGTGTTCGATGCGCCGGGTATGTTTTCGGGATTCACCAACATCATGGCGCTCATTGGCTACTCGCTGCAGATTTACGGCGACTTTTCCGGATATACCGATATTGCCATCGGGCTGGCGCTGCTGATGGGTTTCAGGCTGCCTGTAAACTTCAATTCGCCGTACAAAGCCCGGAATACCTCCGATTTCTGGCGCAGATGGCACATCTCACTCTCTTCGTTCCTGAAGGATTTCCTCTATATTCCGCTGGGCGGAAACAGGAAAGCGACCCCGGCCACCATTCTGATTACCCTGCTGATTGTTGTAGGGGTGTTACTGGCATTCAAGAGTGTGGCTGCCATCCTGATTATAATTCCCATTGTATTTCTCTTTCTGCTTATTGCCATAGATTTTGAAAAGCCCAGAAAGCATTTTGTAACAAACATCAACATAATGCTGACCATGCTGATTGGCGGTCTGTGGCACGGCGCTTCGTGGAAGTTTGTTATCTGGGGCGGCCTGAACGGAATTGGCATTCTGGTTTACAAATACTGGCGCCGCATCAGCCCCTGGGAGCAGTCGGAAAACAGGCTGGCCGTCATGTGGAAAATTATGCTGACCTTCACCTTCATTACCTTCACCAGGATTTATTTCAGGGGTGAAAGCATGGAGCATATCTCGGTCTGGTACCGGCAGATTGCCACCAACATGGACTGGGGAAATGCCCTTAAGGTTCTGGACCAGTACAGGCTGGTTTTTATCGTGATGTTGCTGGGATACATTACCCACTGGCTGCCGGTAAGGGCAAAGGAAGGAATTGAGAATCTGTGGGCCGGAAGCCCGCTTGCGCTAAAGGCCGGATTTGCCGTAATCACGGGAGTGATCTGCTATCAGGCCTATTCGGCTACTTTCCAGCCGTTTATCTATTTCCAGTTTTGATGTATTGGCAGTAAAACTGAAAACTGGTTGCAAAGAAACACCCGTTCAGTTTCACAAGTTGGTAAAAACTCCTGTTTCCGCGAATCATTTTATTTTGTCCAGCTGATCCAGAGCATACACGGCAAAAGAAGCCAGCCAGTGCTCTCCCATATAATTTCCGTCGCTGATGGCTTCCAGCGAGTGCAGAACATGGGTTAGGGCCGCTTCAAAGAATGGCTCACGCAACTCCGGTTTCAGCTTAGGGGCGATAATGGCATAGGCCCACGCCCGTGAGAAGTTGAGGCCATCGAGGTGAACCAGCTTACCGTCGGTTCGGTCGCTTACCTTTGCCGGAGTATTCAGAATAGCCAAAGGGTGGCCATCGCCGGAAGGCAGAAAATGGTGCAGCCAGTTGCTGAATTCAGCTCCGGGCAATACCCTGGCCATCAGTTCGGCTTCAGCAAAGCAGGGCGAGAGAAAATCATAACCCGAAGGCTCCCATGAGATGGGGCAGTTCACATCATTCAGGTAAAAATCCCTTGAGCGGGTAACAATCAGCGATTCAAGGGCGGTATTTTCCACGGTGCGGGCATAATCCAGGGCAAATGAAAGCCCGAAGGCGGTGTTTGAATGTTCGCCCACGCGGATGGGATAGACCAGTTTGGGCAGAAACCCGATGTAATTTTCCACAATCAGGTCAGTTAGCGGCTGCAGCGCCGTTTCCCACTGCCGTGCCTGAGGGTCATCCCAGGTGTGTAGCTCGGTGGCGAGCTTCAGCAGCCACGCCCAGCCATAGGTGCGCTCAAAACTGCGGTTGTTGCTGTCGAGAAAGAAGCTTACCTCCACGGAAATATGATCGGGAGTGATGTTTCTGGCGATGGCTTCCCTGATGCGGGCGCCCTCGGGCATTCCGGGGAACTCCTTCAGGAGCTTCACCAGCATCCAGTGTCCGTGAACCGATGAATGCCAGTCGAAACAACCGTAAAATGCAGGCCGGTAATCGCGAACGGGTCGCGCATCGCGATCGCTGCCAAGCACTTCGCCCGGCTTGTTCGGATACTCCTGATGAATGCACTTCAGCGCCATCTTCGAAAAGAGCGACGCCCGTTCCTGAGTCAGCAGACTTTGGGAATTTGCAATCAGAGAGCTGAAAATCAGGAGTATGGAAATTAAACGCTTCATGAATTTTGAATTTTGGGAGAACGGAACAGACTTTAAGGCAAAGATAATTGCAAAAAATGTGAAAAAGAGCTGTTTTTCTGCAGATGCTTTTTATGGACGGCCGATCCGGATGTTTCCAGGAAGCAGGATGAACCGGTAAACGAATAAGGGAAGTACAAAATTAAGATTTAGAAAACGAAAAAAGCAGCCAAAACCTATGTTTGACTGCTTTCTCTACCTTGTTGACCTACCAGGGATCGAACCTGGACTCTTCTGATCCAGAGTCAGACGTGTTGCCAATTACACCATAGGTCAGTTACAGGGCTGCAAAATTAGTAAAAAACTTAATTAATTTGCAAACTTTTCAGGCAAAATATTGACAAAAAATCACTTATTTGTTTTTGCCCACGAATCCTTCAGCGCCACAGTGCGGTTAAATACAAGTTTTTCGGGGGTTGAGTCGCTGTCGGTACAGAAATAGCCAAGCCTTTCGAACTGGAATTTATCGAGAGGTTTGGTGCCGGCTACAAACGGTTCCACATATCCCGTCATCACCTTCAGCGAGTCGGGATTCAGATTTTTCTTGTAGTCCTCTCCCTCGGGTACATCTTCGGGGTCTTCAGTCATAAATAGTCTGTCGTAGAGCCTGATTTCAGCCTTGATGGCATGAGCGGCCGATACCCAGTGCAGGGTTCCTTTCACCTTTCGGTTGCTGCCGGGGCGCCCGCTCAGCGTATCGGGATCGTAAGTGCAGTGAATCCCGGTAATTTCGCCAGTTTCCGGATCTTTTACCACCGATTCGCACCTGATGATGTAGGCCGATCTGAGCCTGACCTCGCGACCCGGTGCCAGCCGGAAGAATTTTGCTGGAGGATCTTCCATAAAGTCATCCCGTTCAATGTATAACTCTCTGGAAAATGGGACATTGCGTATACCTGCTTCAGGATCTTCCGGATTGTTGGCCGATGGCATCTCCTCGGTCAGCCCTTCGGGATAGTTGTCGATGATGAGTTTCACCGGATTGATGACACCCATAACACGCTGGGCCGTTTTGTTCAGGTCCTCGCGGATGCAGAACTCCAGCAGACCCACATCAATCACATTTTCGCGTTTGGCAACTCCCACGATATCGGAGAAGTTGCGGATGGAGGCGGGGGTGTAGCCGCGGCGGCGAAGCCCCGAAATGGTGGGCATGCGTGGGTCGTCCCAGCCATTTACATAGTTGTTCTTGACCAGCTCCAGCAACTTTCGCTTGCTCATAACCGTATAGGTCATATTCAGCCTTGCAAACTCAATCTGCTGAGGGGCAAAGATTTCCAGTTCCTGAATCAGCCAGTCGTAAAGCGGGCGGTGTACCTCAAACTCCAGGGTGCAGAGGCTGTGAGTGATGCCCTCGATGCTGTCGCTCTGTCCGTGGGCAAAGTCGTACATCGGGTAGATGCACCACGACTTGCCGGTCCGGTGGTGTTCGGTGTGGATAATGCGGTAAAGTATGGGATCGCGCATGTGCATGTTGGGGGATGCCATATCGATTTTGGCTCTTAACACCTTGCTGCCATCGGGAAATTCGCCGGCTTTCATACGGCGGAAGAGGTCGAGATTCTCTTCAATGCTGCGGTTGCGGTACGGACTTTCCTGGCCCGGACGGGTAGGGGAGCCCTTCTGTTCGGCAATCTGCTCAGCTGTTAGCTCACAAACATAGGCTTTGCCTTTCTGAATCAGCTTTTCGGCAAATTCATAAAGCTGGGGAAAATAGTCCGAAGCGTAATATTCGCGCCCTTCCCAGTCGAAGCCAAGCCAGTGGACATCGTAGCGGATGGAGTCAACATACTCAACATCTTCCTTCACCGGATTGGTATCGTCGAAGCGGAGGTTGCATTTGCCGTTGTATTTCAGGGCAGTACCAAAATTAAGGCATATGGATTTTGCATGGCCGATATGCAGATAGCCGTTCGGCTCCGGAGGAAAACGGGTATGTACCCTCGATCCGTGCTTGCCGTTGCGGATATCATCATCAATGATTGCATGGATAAAATTCACCGGTGTCTTGTTTTCTCCGGTATTTTCGGTTACAGATTTGCTGTCAGTCATGCTGCTGGCGTTTTATTTTTCAAGGGTGCAAAGATAGTGAATTGTAAGGAATTTGGATTTCAGAATTCTGTTTGGGATTGAACCCCGGAAAACGGTGGCTTTCCGACTTTTCGGGAACTCAGAAGTACAGATCTTCCAGCAGGATTTTCAGGCCGATGGCAATAAGAATGATACCGCCCAGCAGTTCCATCCTTTTTCCGAGCCGGCTTCCGGCTTTTTTGCCGAAAAGAATTCCCAGCATCGACATGATGAAGGTTACGCTTCCGATTATGAAAACCGGAAAGAGGATGGCCATCCAGAAGGGGGTGTCGGGGGTTTCAATCAGTGCGAAGCTGATGCCCACCACAAAGGCATCGATACTGGTAGCCAGTGAGATGGTAAACAGCACAAGCGGCTTCAGCGGGTTGAATCCGTTTCTTTCCTCATCCGCCTTCAGGCTTTCGGTAATCATCTTGATTCCCAGCAGCGACAACAGCCCGAACGCAATCCAGTGGTCGTATTCGGCAAGGTATTCCCTTACGCCGGTACCGGCAGCCCAGCCAAGAAGCGGCATCAAAGCCTGAAAAAAAGCCATCGAAAAGGCAATGATGGTGGCCCGCCAGAATCTGATACCGGGCAGCATCAGCCCGCTGCTTACCGAAACGGCAAACGAGTCGAACGAAAGGCTTAATGCCAGCAGAAAAAGCGTAGGAATTCCCATTTGAAGCACAAAAGTATTGCAATTTTGAGAATTAAGAACCGGTTTTTGTTTTCCAAACTCGATTATTTCTCAGAAGGCCGTTATTTCAAAGTAAAGGCGAATCTTTCTTCCGGACAAAAGTGAATGGTTTTGCGAAAAACCTGAGAGGACAGGCTAATCCCACATACCGTTCATCAGGTATTAACGGTTGGGTTTGTAATCCAAAAAATGGTCGCTTCCGGTACTCTTGTCCATTTGGACGCCCCTGAATTGAAATATTGCGTGTTTAAAACCGGTTAAAAGCATTAAAACCTTACAGGGGCTGAACACATTGCACAGTTTTCTTGTTTATCAGACATTTCATGCAGTTTTCCAAATAATAATAAAAGCTTTTGTTATGAATTTTGAATTTACAGAAGAGCAGTTGATGATTCAACAGGCGGCACGCGACTATGCTCAGCGCGAACTGATTCAGGATGTGATTGAACGCGACACCCATGCCATTTATCCTGAAAAGCATGTGAAAGCCCTTGCAGAGCTTGGGTTTATGGGCATGCTGGTTGATCCCGAGTATGATGGGGGAGGGATGGATACCGTTTCCTATGTTCTTGCGATGGAAGAGATTTCGAAGGTTGACGCTTCGGTCAGTGTGATTATGTCGGTAAACAATTCATTGGTCTGCTACGGTCTGGACAAGTTTGGAAGTAAGGAGCAGAAGGAGAAATACCTGAAGCCCCTGGCCCGCGGTGAAAAAATCGGTGCATTTCTGCTTTCAGAACCCGAGGCGGGCTCAGATGCCACCTCGCAGCGTACCACTGCTGAAGATAAAGGTGATTATTATCTGTTGAACGGAACGAAGAACTGGATTACCAATGGTAATACCGCCGGTACCTATCTGGTTATTGCACAGACACATCCTGAGAAAGGCCACAAAGGAATCAATGTGCTGATTGTTGACCGCAACTCCCCAGGAATCAGCGTGGGACCGCACGAAGACAAGATGGGAATGCGCAGTTCCGATACCCATTCGGTTATGTTCAACGATGTGAAAGTGCCAAAGGAAAACCGCATTGGAGAAGATGGCTTCGGCTTTAAGTTCGCGATGATGACTCTGGAAGGCGGACGCATCGGCATTGCATCACAGGCATTGGGCCTGGCATCAGGCGCTTTTGAAAGAGCTGTAAAATATGCCAAAGAGAGAAAAGCATTTGGTACCGAAATAGCCAACCACCAGGCAATTGCCTTTAAACTGGCTGATATGGCAGTGAAAATTGAAAACGCACGCAACCTCTGCCTGAAAGCTGCATGGCTGAAGGATCAGGGTAAACCTTACGGTTATGCCAGTGCCATGGCCAAATATTATGCCGCCGAAATAGCTATGGAAGTCACTACTGAGGCTGTTCAAATACATGGCGGATACGGCTATGTGAAGGAGTACCATGTGGAACGCCTGATGCGTGAAGCCAAACTGACCCAGATTTACGAAGGTACCTCTGAAATTCAGCAGATCGTTATCTCACGACAGGTTCTGAAAGATTTCTGATTCCGGAAGGAAGAAGCGGGAGGGGAGTTCATATGAATTGTTCTCCCTTGCTTTATTCAGCTGAAAATAATTTATTGTTCAACAAATAACACTGAATTCCAATACAATATGAACATTCTCGTTTGCATAAGCAATGTCCCTGACACCACCACCCGCATTAAATATTCTGCGGATATGAAGGAGGTGGACTATTCGGGTGTACAGTGGATCATCAATCCCTGGGACGAACTGGCGCTTACCCGTGCCATTGAACTGAAGGAAGCCAATCCCGCATTGGTTCAGAAAATAACCGTAATTACCGCCGGTCGGGCTGATGTTGAGGCTACCCTGCGTAAAGCCCTGGCCTGTGGCGCCGACGACGCCATCAGGGTGGATGCCGCTTCGGGCGATTCGCTTTACACGGCATCCCAGCTTGCCAATGCCGTAAAAGGTGACGCCTATGATGTGATCCTCTGCGGAATCGAATCGAGCGATTACAACAACTCGGCAGTAGGAGGGATGATGGCTGAACTGCTTGATTACAATTCAGTTTCTGCAGTAAGTTCGCTCAATCTTGATGGCAATACCATAAAAGTAACCCGTGAAATCGATGGCGGAAAGCAGAATATTGAAGTAGCAGGCCCTGTTGTGCTGATCGTTCAGAAAGGAATCGCCATAAATCCGCGTATTCCTTCCATGAGGGGAATCATGACTGCCCGTACCAAGCCGCTGAAAGTAGTACCGGCAACGGATGTTATACCTGCCAGCAGGGTGGTTTCGTATGAAGCTCCGCCTGCAAAATCGGCCTGCAAAATGATTGCCCCCGATCATATCGAGGAACTGGTAAACCTTCTCCACAATGAGGCAAGGGTAATTTAATCACCTTAATTCAATAAGATATGTCAGTACTTGTTTATATAGAAAACTGGAACGGAAAGTTCAAAAAGAGCACCTATGAACTTGTTTCTTATGGGAAACGCATAGCTGCAGGACTGGGTGGTGAACTCAGCATTATTTCAATCGGAAATGTGGATGAGACAGAGCTTAAGAAGCTTGGCGCCTATGGGGCGGGCAAGGTTCTGTCAGCCAATACCGATATGGCTCTCGACGATAAGGCATACGCAGCACTTATTGCAGAAGTTGCAAATAAAAGCAATGCTTCAGTAGTAGTTATGGCCAACAACTCAACGGGAAAGGCCCTGGCTCCGCGCGTAGCCGTTAAACTGAATGCCGGTCTGGTAAGCGGAGTGAACGGACTGCCGCTCTCCTATCAGCCTTTTGTGGTAAGTAAAAAGGCATTTTCGGGTAAATCATTGCTTCAGGCTGAGATTACTTCCGGTAAAAAGGTCATTACCCTTTCTCAGAACACCGCTGGGGTTGAGGAGTTCCCGGGAGATGTTACGGTTGAACCTGTTGATGTTTCTGCCGTTAGCGGAAGTGTGAAGGTTCTGTCATCCGATGTTCAAACCGGCACCATTCTGCTTACTGAAGCCGAAATCGTAGTTTCTGGCGGCAGAGGAATGCGCGGCCCCGAAAACTGGAAACCCCTGGAGGAACTTGCTGAGGTGCTTGGAGCCGCTACCGCCTGTTCAAGGCCCGTTTCCGATGAAGGTTGGCGTCCTCACCACGAACATGTGGGACAAACCGGTAAAGTCATTGCCCCGAACCTCTATTTTGCCCTCGGCATCTCAGGTGCTATTCAGCATCTTGCCGGCGTAAGCTCATCGAAGGTGATTGTGGCGGTGAATAAAGATGCCGAAGCCCCCATCTTCACGGCAGCCGACTACGGCATCGTGGGCGATTTGCAGGAAATTCTCCCCAAAATGACCGAGGCTTTCAGGAAATTTAAAGCCAACGCGTAAAGCGATACGGAAAATACTAACCAACCAGCAATCAAAGCAATCAGGATACCGGAAACAGTGTCCTGATTTTTTTTAGGATCATACCAAACGCCAATAAACAGTCAGATTGTAGGGATGCTTTCCGGATAAAATTACTGCATTCACCGCAAGCCGTCAAATCTGCGTAACTTTGCAGTTGAAAATTCTGAACATGAAACGAATTGCCATTTTTGCATCGGGTAGCGGGAGCAATGCCGAAAATATAGCCCTTTATTTCCGGAACAGCGATAAAGCCAGGGTGGAAGCCTTTTACTGCAACAATCCGAAGGCTTTTGTGATTGAGCGGGCGCATAGGCTAGGTATCCCGCTGATGCTGTTCAACCGCGAGAAGTTTTATTCAGGCGATGAGGTATTGAATGATTTGAGATCCAGGGGGATAGATCTGATTGTGCTGGCGGGTTTTCTGTGGCTGGTGCCTGAAAATCTAACCCGTGCCTTTGCCGGAAAAATTGTAAACATCCATCCGGCCCTGCTGCCGAAGTTCGGAGGTAAAGGAATGTATGGAATGGCGGTTCATAAAGCGGTTATCGAAGCCGGCGAGGCTGAATCGGGCATCACCATTCATCTGATTGATGAGGTTTACGACCGCGGGAAGATCCTGATGCAGGCGAAATGCCCGGTACTGCCCGGCGATACGCCCGATTCCCTGGCTGAACGGATTCACAACCTCGAATACGAGCACTTTCCGGCAGCCATTGAACGGTTGATAGATGAGTAGATCGGTTTTACAAATTTGAGGACAGGTTCCTCCGTACCCGGCTATTTTACAATTAGCAGATAATAGTTTTTCTTTCCCTTCTGCACCAGCATATACCTGTTATTGAGCAGGTTTGAGGCGCTGGCTGTAAAATCTTCGGTTACTTTCGTTTTGTTTACCAATACGCCTCCATCTTTCAGCATGCGGCGCGCTTCGCCCTTCGAGGGGAAAATAGCGGTCTTTTCTGAAACCAGATCAACAATGCCAATTCCTGCTGAAAGCTCTGCAGCGCTGATTTCGAATTGCGGAACACCTTCAAATACCGAAAAAAGGGTCTGTTCATCAAGGCGATACAACGCTTCAGCCGTTCCCTTCCCAAACAGAATCTCAGAGGCTTCCACGGCAGAATGGTAGTCTGCTTCGGAGTGAATGCGGATGGTAATGTCTTTGGCAAGCGCTTTCTGAAGAATGCGCAAATGGGGAGCCTGCTGATGTTCTGCAACCATTGCCTCTACCTCTTCCTTACTGTACAGGGTGAAGATTTTGATGTATTTCTCGGCATCGGCATCGGAGGTGTTGAGCCAGAACTGATAGAATTTGTAGGGCGATGTTTTCTCAGGATCCAGCCACACATTACCCGACTCGGTTTTGCCGAATTTCCCGCCGTCTGATTTGGTTATCAGCGGGCAGGTAAGGGCAAAGGCTTCGCCGCCGGTTTTGCGGCGAATCAGTTCGGTGCCGGTGGTAATGTTGCCCCACTGGTCTGAACCGCCCATCTGCAGCTTGCAGTTGTTGTTCAGGTAAAGGTGCAGGAAATCGTACCCCTGAACCAACTGATAGGTAAATTCGGTAAACGACATCCCTTCGCCGGCTTCACCCGTAAGGCGCTTTTTCACCGAATCCTTCGACATCATGTAATTTACCGTAATGTGCTTTCCCACATCCCGGATAAAACTCAGGAATGAAAACTCCTTCATCCAGTCGTAGTTGTTAACCATCTCGGCGCGGTTGAGTGCATTGGTATCAAAATCAAGCAGTTTGCGAAGTTGTTTTTTCAGGCCTTCCTGATTTTTTCTCAGGGTGGCTTCATCCAGCAGGTTGCGTTCCTCCGATTTTCCGGAGGGGTCACCTATCATACCCGTGGCGCCGCCAACCAGAACAATGGGGCGATGGCCGCTCTGCTGAAGGTGCTTCAGCATCATTACTCCTACCAAATGGCCAATATGCAGCGAATCGGCTGTAGGATCTATCCCCACATAAGCCGATATCATCTCTTTTTGCATCAATTCTTCTGTTCCGGGCATGATATCGTGGATCATGCCTCTCCAGCGCAGTTCTTCAACGAAGTTCATCCGATAAAAATTTTTGCAAAAATACGCTTATCTGCCGAATTGGCAAAGAAAGGATTCACCGGCAGGCATATGCCTTGCCCTGGTATGTGCCATACTGTTTCCCGCAAAACCGGCAACGCAAATATTATATCCTGACGGTAATAGCGGCATAGCTGTAAATAGAGATGTGTAAGATATTGTGAAACAGATAGATGTATTAAATATTTATCTTCCGTTCCGGAAAAATAATCCCGAATCATTTTCTTAGCTTTGCACCATGATATTTGTTACCGGCGCCACCGGAATGGTGGGTTCACATTTGTTGCTTTCGCTTATTGGCGGGAAAGAGCCTGTAAGGGCGCTGTATCGTAATGAGGCAGGCTTTGGTCTGCTCAAACGGATCATCCGTAGTCGCGGGGCTGATCCCGCTGTGGTTCTGAAGAAGGTGGAGTGGGTTGAAGGGGATGTGCTGGATGTTTCCATTCTCGAAAGGGCGATGCAGGGAGTAAGCAAGGTGTACCACTGTGCGGCCATCGTATCATTCGATCCGTCGAACCGCGGGCAGATGATGAAAGTGAATGTGGAGGGCACTGCCAATGTTGTGAATGCGGCACTGGAAGCCGGTGTGGATAAGTTGTGCTATGTCAGTTCCATTGCATCACTGGGAAGAACGGAAAACAGCAATGTGATTGATGAAAACTCACAGTTTGTTACCAGCCGGTACAACTCAAGGTACTCGCTCAGCAAATATCTGGGTGAACGGGAGGTTTGGCGCGGCATTGCAGAGGGCCTTAATGCGGTAATTGTAAATCCGAGTCTGATTCTGGGCTATGGAACTGCAGGCAAGGGCGGAAGTGTGGAGCTGTTTCATACCATTCATAAGAATTCCCTGTTCTATGGCCGCGGAATCAATGGTTTTGTGGGCGTTGAGGATGTGGTGCGTGCCATGACGGGCCTGATGGAGAGTCCCGTTACAAACGAGCGGTTTGTGGTATCGGCCGGCGATTATACCTATCGCGAACTCTTCACGATGATTGCCCGCGGATTTGGAAAGAAGGAGCCGAAATATCCCATTCCTTCCGCCGCTCTTGATGTGGTATGGCGGATTGAGTGGCTTCGCAGCAAAATTACCGGAGCTAAACCGCTGATTACGCGTGAAACGGCCCGGACATCAAAAGGCAACTTCCTTTACTCAGCCAAAAAGCTGAAAAACACCCTGAATTTCGAATTTACTCCCATTGATCAGGTGATTGAACATACCTGCCGGCTTATTGCGGATGAGATCAGGGAAAGAAGGTAAACACCACCAATCTCCGGAATACTAATCCTGATTCAGATTTCCTAATCGTTATTTTCCACAGGAACGAAATAAAAAAATCCCCTGATTTTTCAGGGGATTGGAAATATAGGGAGTTGGAAATCAAAGCGATGCCAGAGTTTTGTAATGATCGTATTTTTCCAGTACATTGCGTACAAAACGCTGTGTTTCGGTGCCTTTTACCTTGCCAAATTTAACAACCGGATCGTTGTAATATTGTGGTTCTGATTTGGCAAGAAGGAAGTATTCCACATTATCATACCATACAGCCGGATCTTTACCATGTTTCTCAGCCAGTTTCTGGGCATCCAGAATATGGGCGAGGCCGATGTTGTATGCTGCCAGGATAAACTTCTTCCTCTCTTTAGGGTCTGGAACACTCCTGGCAAAGGCGTTGTCGAGGTGTTTGATCAGCTTCAGGCCGGCTGAAATCTGTTCGGCAGGGGAGGAGTTCACATCGGCGCCAAAGCGTTTTGCGGTGTGCGGCATTAGCTGCATCAGTCCGAAGGCTCCGCGGTTGGAAACGGCATCTGAATTAAATTTCGACTCGTTGTAAATCAGTGCTGCAATCAAACGCCAATCCCAGTTGATAATGCGGCTTGACTCGCGGATTATGTCATCGTAATCAGAAATGGCCTGATTCTTTGTGGAGTGCCCAAGTGCCAGTCTGGCCTGACGGGGATTTTTGTAGTATTTCGAATAAACACCTGCAAACTCACGGCCATCTTTGTTGTCGTCAATCCAGGTGTTGATTGCATTCAGCAGGTTGGCCGAACCTTTGCGCACTATCCACGAAACTTCGAGCTCCGGGCTAACAGTTGTACGGATATCAAGGTTGCGATAAATTTGCGACATCGCTTTTGCAGTATGTTCATAAGCAATGGTATAATCGGCCTCCTTCAGTGCAACTGCCTCAATAAGATCGGGGATGCTTACATGATCGACACCGGTTATGTTTGCATCGTATGAGGTTTCATGCTGAATATCAGTAAGATAGAATTGTTTCTGTTTTCCCGTGGGTAGAACAATGGATTTGTCTTTCAGCTCTGCGAGGTCACGGATAACTGCTTTGCCTGGAACAGACTTACGCTGTACCAGTACCTGTGATGAGGTGAATAAAGGTTCGGAAAAAACCAGACCATTTACATCCTCATTGGTTGCGGGAAGCTCCATGGCAACCAGGTCGGCCTTACGCTGTTTCAGGTAAACCAGTGCTTTGTGGGGATTTGGCTCTACAATTATCTTGAGCTCCACTCCAAGAGTTGCTGTAAAATTTTTCAGCATCTCGTACTGATAACCCTTTAAATCACCGAAATCGCTGATGTAATTAAACGGGTCGTTATCGGTAATGGCTACAAGTTCGCCACGTTGCTGGATCTCTTTCAGAGTATTTCCAAAGTCATCTGGAGTAGTGGAACCATTCCTGACGGAAAATGTACAGGACTGGGGAATGAGCAGAATTAGAAAGATCAGTAATGCACCGCTTGTTTTTACTAAAAGCTTGTTGAGCATTTGTGTTAATTTGGTGAATACCAAGCAGATGAACCATGTTAACTTATCAGGCAACAGGCATCTGCCAATAATTACCATGCCCTGAAAAATAGGACGGAGCCCCTTTTGCAATTTGCGTGCCAAAAGTTTTCTTTTGGGATCTGCATGCGCTGTAGCACCTGCCGTTACTGGGTTTTATGTCCTCTGCAGGTTCGCTTTCCGATTCCTGACGGTTTCAAGGATTAAGGCTTCATGCTGTGTAGATATATACACACATTGTGGAGATTAATGGCCTACTTCTATAAAAAATTTAAAAAGTGGTTTGTTATTCGGAAAAATCATCGGATTTATACCGCTTGGAAAAATATAACAGAACAATTGATCAGAGCGAGATTTTTTCTAAAATTTTAACCCCCGGCATTAACGATTGTAATTTCCAGAATAGTCCAAACTATTTTGGAAATACAATTCGTATTATTTAGCGGTTGAAATAAAAAAAACCGGCATTTACAGATCAGCCTGAAACCGACTCTGAATACCGGTATAAGAATATTAGGAAAATGGCCTTATTTTCTCTGGGTCTCTTCTTTCATCCAGATGGCTGTTTTACCCAGTCCCATCCAGGCCTTACCAATATAACCCCTCAACGACATTTTCTTTCCGTCGAGTTTCATAAAGCTGTTATAGGTTTTTCCTGTTTTCGGGTTGTAGATGGTTCCGCCACTCCACTCATCTTCCTTGGGATCGTAGTTAAAATCCTTCAGGATCTGGAGCCCGATGAGCTTTTTGTTCCTGAGTTTAGCATCCGGGTTGTGTTTGTCAACTTTATCACTGCCATCGGCTTCGTGCGCATCTTTAAGCCAGACAATCTCACCATAATATTTTCCATTGGCATTTTTGTAGATTTTCACCTGTGAGTTCTCTTTACCGGTGTCTTCGTCGGTAGTAAGATAATATCCGATTACCCTGTCGGCTTTCGACTGCGCTTTCAGTATTGAGGGAAAGGCAATTGCCAGAATCAGGCCGGCGATTAGGAATGCTCTCTTCATGATGATTGGTTTTTTGTGTTATTGAACAGCGAAAGATAGTTATTTATTTTACATGGATTTCATCCGAAATTATTTTTCTCTCATCTGAACCCTTTTGTTATTCGGTTTGCATGCTTTCTGAATAACTGTTTTTACCTTGAATGCCTGCATATAATAAGGTGTCAGGGTAGAAATATGCGCTGCGCCGGTCAGTTAACTGCACAAAAGGATAAGAATGTGGCATTTTAAATTGCCTTCACATCCCATCCTGGCTGCGGGTTGGACGCCGGCATTCCTTTACATCCAAAACTTATGCCATTCATATATTATGATAATAATCTTGTTAAAACAATGAATATCACCATTATAAGTATTTATTAAAATGGAATCCGGAGGGCAGAATCCTTATTTCAATACCTTAATTGATTGAATTATTATTTCGGGGATCAGCGTTTTTCGTTCTTCGGTAAACTGGCTGAACAGTTTTTCATCCATACCGGCGAATTCCTGATAAAATGATTTGGCGATGAATGGAAATACCGTTAGCGAAATCAGATTGGTAAGCAGATGATTTGTTTTAATTGCCCGTATATTTCCGGCGGCCATCTCGTTTTCCAGTTGTTCCTTTACCGGCGCCAGATCAATGCCGGCTTCTTTCAGAATTTTTGTAAACCGTCCGGGATTTATCCTGAGTTCATTCAGAACAAAGCCGGCCAGATTGGGATTGCGCGACAGGATATCGGAGAATATGTTTACAAACAGCCGGATTTTTTCGAACAGCGGCAATGCTGTCGTTGTTATTCTGTTAATGGCGGGAATGTAGGTCTTTGTGATATCCTTTATTACCGCTTCAAACAGTTTTTCCTTACTTCTGAAGTAATAATGGAGCAGTGCTTTGTTGATACCGGCTTCGTCGGCTATCAAATGCATTCTTGTGCCGTCAAAACCCCTGTCTGTAAAAATTCTTTTCGCTGCGCTAAAGATGGCGCTCTCTGTATTATGGTCTATATCAGGCATTTGTAATTTATTTGCAATTTTTGATATTTTGGTTTAACCAAATGGTTAATCGGCGAAGAAAAAAAAGTGTTGCAGAAATTCAGGAGTTCTGCAACACTTTTTTCAATAAATTACTCATCGGTAAGCTTAAAGGTAAGCAATACTGCCTGCACTTGTCTCAGGAGATCGAACTTCGGATCGTTCGGCGCATAAACATAGCAGTCGAGGGCGATTACCATATTGTTTTTTGTATCAACAAAGGTATAATTGATAAAAGGCCCACCCATAAAATCTTTTTCTACTTCCCACAGCCCTCTTGTTTCGATGGCAAACTGATTTTTCAGCTGAATCCGTTTTGAGGAAAGGGGTATAAACTCATCGGCAACCACCATATAGGAGCTGTCGCTGGGTCCGGGAACATACATCCGCGTAAACTGGTTGCGGATAAACTTGATTTTTTCTGGTTTAAAAGCCAGTGTGTCGGTGTAGGGATACGAGTATATGAGGATTCCCTGGCTTGTTTTGCTGGTTTCGTGCCTCAGCCACATAAAATTCTCTTTTTCAACGGCCAGAAAATAGTCGGCAGGGATATTCATGTCGAGGTGAAAAACTTCTTTCACTTTTATTTTGGCATCCAGGTTGGTGCTTTTAGCGTATAGTTTCTGCAGACGCTCAATTTCTGCATTGTTATACAGATTCAGGATTTCCTCGCTTTTCTCTGCCAAAACCTCTTTTATTCCTTCGATGGAGGGTGAAGTAATCTTTACCACACGCTGAGGGGCCGCCCAGATATCGCGGGTAAGTTCGGCAATGGGCTTTTTATATGAACTGTCAATGGTCATTATGAAGATGTTGCGGTGCGTTTTGAGCAGCCTGCCGAATTCGTCGAGTTTTATCTGAACCGGTTTGTAATAGGGTTCAGGCTGGGGAAGTCCCTCAACCGGCCTGCCAAGCAGTTCGCGGAGTGAATCGCCGGCAGAGCTTCGCCACAGGTTGTTTTCCGCAACCACAACCACTTCTGACGGTCGCCCGGTTGAGGGAACTCTGGTTGATTTGTCGTCGGATGAGCATGAAAAAAGCACGGCCGAAACAGCGACAATCATTAGCAACTGAAAGGGAGATGAAAAAGACAGTTTCATTTGGGTTCTGTGTAAGAGGTTGTACAAATAACAACTCCGGACGCCGGCAGATATAAGAAAGCTACTATGCCGGAAACCGATCCAGAACCAAAAGTACAAATTAAATTCAGGATACGGGGACTACCTTTAATTTTTGTCCGGGTTTTATCTGCTTTTCGTCGGTAATATTATTGAGCTGTTTGATATCGTCAACGGTAACGCCTTCGTATTTGTTGGCAATTTTCCACAGCGTATCGCCCTGTTGAACAGTATAATACATATAGGTGTCTTTTTTATCCCCGGGTTTGGATATTTTACCTGTATCGGCCTGCTGAACGGTTGTTTTTATCTCGGTAACCCCTACAATCAGGTTTTTACCAGCCTGAATGTCAGCAGTTTTCATATTGTTCAGTTTCTGAATAGCTGCAATGGTTGTATTGTATTTTGCAGCGATCTTTCCGAGATTTTCGCCCGGCCGTACCTTGTGGTATTTATTTTCTCTATGGATTTTAACTTCTGTTTCAGCCGGCAGGCTGTCGGCTGCTGTGTTGGCTGCAACTTCTTCCGAAGTGGTAGCTGTAACGGTCTCCTTCGCAGGTTCTTCGGCTTTTGCCGGCTGAGGAGCGGCAGCGGGGGCGGGTTTGGGTTTTGCCTGCGCATAGCTGACCTGCTGTGTGCTTTCAGGCCTTACAATCAGCCGCTGGCCAATCTGGATGTTGGTTGATTTAAGCTTGTTCCACCGTTTCAGATCGTTTACCGAACAACGGTACTTGCCGGCAATGCTTCCCAGCGACTCACCCTTTTTTACTTTGTGATATTCGGCCTGAGTAACGGTTTTCATCATTGCCATCACCTGTTCTTTCTCGATCTCGGCTTGTGAGCGGAAAGCATACAATTGAGCTTCGTTGTTTACAAAATCGGGAATGTTCTTTTTCTGAAGCCTCAGCACATAAGTGTTGTCCCTGGTGGCAGGAATGATTCCCCCTTTATAGGCCGGGTTCAGAAATTCGATCTCTTCGACCGGGATGTTGAGCATGGATGATATCTGGTTGAACGACAGCACATCCTTTACAATAACCGTATCAATTTCATAATGATGATACAGTGGGCTTACCGGCCTGAGGTTGTGTTCGGCGGCGTATTCCATCACATAGTTTACTGCAATGAAGGCGGGTACATAACCTCTGGTTTCAAGGGGCAGGAATGGTCTTATCTGCCAGAAGTCCATCTTGCCTCCCGAACGGCGGATTGCCTTGTTTACATTGCCGGCACCGGAATTGTAGGCGGCGAGAACGAGCAGCCAGTCGTTGTACATTCTGTAGAGGTCGCTCATGTGTTCGCACGCTGCAATGGTCGATTTCAGCGGATCGCGGCGGTCGTCAACCAGTGAAGTTACATTCAGTTTGTAAGCTTTGCCGGTTCCATACATAAACTGCCATAAACCTGTTGCGCCAACCCTGGATTTTGCAACCGGATTGAGCGCCGATTCCACGATGGCCAGATATTTCAGCTCAAGCGGCATATTGAAGCGGTCGAGCTGCTCCTCGAACATGGGGAAATAAATCTGGGCAAGGCCCATAACACGCTGGGTCAACCCTCTTTTCTTAATGGCATACAGTTCAATGTAATCCTTAACATACTGGTTGTATGTAAGATTTATGGGCGAGCCGGCACTCAGAACCTTCAGGCGGTTGTAATAAACCGAATCGGCATAAACAGGAACAAAACCTGGTGTGAAGCCAAATACATTCTTCAGGGTCTCATCATCGGGGCATTCAAAGCCCTGAAAATATTTCAGGTTGGCCAGACTGTCGAGAGATGCAGCTATAAAATCGTCTTTGATAAATTCAAATTCACTGCGGCTTGTATCGGCTGCAGCCGGTTCAACCTGACTGAAGAGGCGATTTACAGGTAATAAACCGAAAGCCGCAACCAGGATGATGGTAATTCTTAAAAATTTCATTTCAAATACTTTAATCCTGATTTCTCCCATACCGGACATTCTTATCTTGATTGAGAAACAATACTAAACCTGTTGATTATTAGTCAAATACAAGTAACTCAAATGTTTGCGGCTGAGAAAAATATGTCCCGATGCAAAAATATAATTAAATGAAACAAATCCTACTTTTTTAGGATTTTTTTAGAGAGATGGATAGCCGCTAATTTTAAGCGGTTTTATTTCATCCCGAAAATAAATGGAAATCCAAATGTAACAATGGCGATCCATACCAGATAGACAGGAAGGTAAGATGCAATGGTTTTTTCAACATCCTGAATCCTTTTTCCCCTGAAACCGACTTTGAATAAATCGATCATAATCAGAATCAGGTTTCCAAAGATCAGGAGGTTTAATCCAAGAACCGCCGTTCTGTTGGGGGTGAAGCCATATTCTCCAAGCCGGTACAGTATGGCTGACAAAGCGATCAAATCAACAATCAGCGTTACGATTGATAATGCAAACAGCACCAGCTCGTTAAACCTCTGTTTCTTCTCAACCGAAGTTTCAGATACCGAAAACAGGATAAGGGCCATGACCCCGATCAGCATAAGATTGAAAATGATGAGAAAATCCCGGTCGTTGTAGGGGTCTTTTCCCATTAAAGCAAAGCTTATCAGATAGATAACCAGGGTAATCAGTACCAGCGGACTAAAAATACCGGCAATTATCGGAGCAATCTTATTGGTTACCATCGGGAGGATTTTAATGATGTAGGTTGCTACAATCGGCGATGAAACCAATCCAATGGTTGCGATATATTCCATGTAGAAATCTTCAATATTGAGGCCAATGACTGAAAAAAGTCCCAGGGTTATGGCCGTTAAAATCACGCCGGCAAGCAACAGGATGTTCGCCAGAATAACGATATCTCCGTTGTATCTCAGATAATCAATCCGGGCAGCTTTGTTCTTTAAATCGAAATCTGCAAATAAAAGGCCATAGAGATACCATAGAAACAGAGGGAAATGAAGCAGTGCCAGGCTGACGGAATGAATATTGGTATCGTTGGGCAGCAGGTTAATGTAAACTGCCGAAGCCGCAAAAATCAGCATGGTGAAAATCAATTGCTTAGAATTGAACCGGGGCTTTGTCAGGAAGGCATAAACCGACAAGCCGAGAAAAACGACAAGGCCGGCATTTTTCTCATAAAACAGGTAGCTTTCGGACTTGAAGTTAAAAATGTCCGGAAGTTTGATGAGAAATCCTGCAATCAGGCAGGCAATGATCAGAAACAGAATTTCGTTTTTCAGGACTCCCGTACTTTCCTCACGCTGTTTTCCGAAAACAAGCCTTGCTTTCCAGAAATCAGCCATCGGAGAACCGGATAATTCAGGGTAAATTTCAAAAAAGGCCCGTTCAAAATGCTTTTTATCCTCCCGGTATAACCTTTCAAGGAATTCTGGATTTTCAATATTTTCTTTTATGCGGTTTCCCATGACTTGATTTTCTGAATTTGAGTCTTAATCATTTGTCAAAGCAAATCTTACCGGTAAATTTATTTGCACTTTTACAGGCTTGCCGCGTTGTGTGCCCGGTTTCCATGCGGGCATCATTTTAACTACCCTCAGGGCTTCTTCGTCGCATCCCTTTCCGATTCCTCTTAATACCCGTGCATTGCCGATGCTGCCATCCTGCTCAACAACAAAAGTTACAAATACGGTTCCCTGTAGCGAAGCATCCAGCGCCTGCTGCGGATACCTGATATTATCCTTTAAGAACTTCCTCAGCGCCTCTTCACCTCCCGGAAAGGCCGGCGCCTCTTCAACTACCATAAAAATTCCGGCTTCCGCTTCTTCTTCCATAATTTCCTCAGGCAATAAGGCATCTTTCCCGTCGTCCTCAACAGCCTGTGCATCAGCATAGATTTGTCGTTCTCCGGCAGCAGCCTTTGCCTGAATCTTTTCATGAGCAGCCATTTCCGGTACGGTTTTCACAGCTTCTTTTTCTTTATCATGCTGAACAATGGGAACTGCTCTTGCAGATGCGGCGGGTGGTGGAAGGGGAGGATGTGATGTTTCCGCCTCTTGTGTGGCTTCCACGGATTCCTGAGCGATGGATGGATAATCGGAAGGTCCGGCAGGAGCTGTTGACTTTTCCGTTTTCGTGATCACTGCCAGATCGGCCTGTTTTTGCGGACGGATTATCTCATACAGCAGTATCAGAAACCATCCGGCAACGGTAAACAGAAGGATAAACGCTGCAGCAACCAGGATGGTACGGAATTTACCGGTATGCCGGATTTCAGGTATCTTTTCTTCGGGTTGGGGTGTTATCCTGTCCATTGCATGAAGTGAAACGGATGGTTCAGGAATGAGTTTTTTAGCATATACTACAGGTTGTACCGCCTGCTTCGAAGAAAAACCTTTTTTAATATCCTGCAGATCTTCATCAAACTGTTCCTGGGGGTATAGCATAAAGCCCTCCATGGCCAGGCTGCACAACTCGCACTCTTCCAGATGCTTGTTTACCAGATCCATCTCCCTGCGGCTGAGTTTATTATCGGCAAAAAGAGCCATTCCTTCGGGTGTCAGGCATCCGGAACGGGTAAACAGCTGATATGTTGATTTTTCTTCCATTTTCAAACGATTATTCCGGATTTTCAATCAGAAGTTTCAGTTTCCGCTTACCATTCTGGATGTGGCTTTTCACTTCCATGTTGGTAAAGCCGGTCATCTCTTCTATTTCGCGGTACGATTTTCCTTCGAAATAGAACAGCAGCAGACAATGTTGCTGTTTCTGCGGCAGCTTGTCAATGGCTTTGTATAACTTTTGAATGAGCTCCTCTTTTTCATTAACATCCTCATGATTAAGATGAAAATCTTCCCTGTTTTCCACAATTCCGCTAACCAAATAATCTTCCCAGCCTATTCTGATTCCCTCCTTTTTGCGTTCGCGCAGCATCATTGCGCATTGATTCTTGGCCACGGTAATCAGCCAGGCCTTGAAGTTGGTGATTTCATATTTGCTCAGCGAGGGAATCAGTTTCCGGAAGACTTCGGCGGCGGCATCCCTGGCATCCTCGCGATTTCCCAGATACTTCATGCTGAGGCCGAGAACCAGATGTGCATATCTGTCGAACAAAATGCGAATTGCCCCCCGGTCTCCGGTCTGACGGAACATTTCCGACAGCTCTTCATCTGTCAGATTATTTAGCAGAATTCCATCGGGGGAGTTTTCAACCATTGCAGTTTGTTTTTTAAGCATGGGGCGATGCCATCTGTAAAGATACTGAAGAATGTTGAAAACGAAAATATTTACCCTTTTATTATGGAAAACCGGCTTTAAGTGAATCTATTACTGTAAGAAATCACCCTTTTAAAATGTAAAGTCATGGAAACACGAAAAACCAAAAAAGCCAACCTTGAAAGAAAGCGCTTTGTATTTCTTCAGATAGGGATGACTGTTTCGCTTGCTGCCGTATTGGTGGCTTTTGAGTGGAAAACTCCCGACCCGGGCGGTATCGATTTGCCCCTGAGGACCGCCGTTGAGCCGGAAACCGAACTTATTGAGGTGGTTAACTTTAAAAAAGAGATGCCTAAACCTGTGAATACCACTTTGATCAATGTGGTTGCCGACATTACAGAAGACCTTCAGGACATCAGTATAGATGTCGAAACCGGTATTGACGAACCCATTTCTCTGATCTTTTTTCCCGATCCACTTCCCGAAGAGGCAAATGTAACAGACGAAGCTCCTTTTGTGATAGTTGAAAGAATGCCTGAGTTCCCGGGCGGAGAGGCTGCGTTAATGAAATATCTTGCACTAAACATCAAATATCCGACCCAGGCCAGAGAAGCCGGAATTTCAGGAACAGTTTACATCACTTTTATAATCGAAAAGGATGGAAGCGTTTCATCGGTAAAAGTATTGCGGGGTGTGGCAGGAGGATGCAGCGAAGAGGCGGTAAGGGTAGTTGGTTCAATGCCTGCCTGGAAGCCGGGCAATCAGGCCGGGAAACCGGTGCGGGTAATGTTGAACCTGCCGGTTGTTTTCAGGCTTGTAAACTGAGCGGATAAAACGGGGCAAATCCTGGTGCCGTCCTGCGAAGAGAGGCACCGGGATTTGGCGGTTAACAACGGGCCGCTTAGTTACCGGCCGGCCGGTAGGCGGCTCTGTTCATGTCGGAAACTGAGCTGATTTTACGGGGCGGATTCAGGTGTTTGTCGAGGAAGCGGTAGATTTTCAGCCGGATCTCCTTGCCCGTTTTGGTATCGATGCGGTCGAACGAGTGGCCGCCTTCGATGTTTTCAAAGATTTCATATTCAAACTTTTTCCCCTCCGCCTTCAGTGATTTGATGAGATGTTCCACTTCCAGCACATTCACATCGTCGTCGATGGTATTGGTATGGATAAGCAGGGGAGTTTTCAGCTTGTGGGCATTCCAGACGGGTGAGCGGCGGCGGTATTCCTCAATGTTTTCCTGCGCTGTTTTTCCGATGTGATAATCAGCTGAAAAAAGTTCCCGGTAATTTTCGTCGTAGTATCCCATTCTGGCTATCAGATCACTGACGGGGACACCGGCAAAGCAGGCTTTATATGCTTCGGGATAGTTGAATACATTCATTAGCGCAATCAGTCCTCCATGGCTCCATCCGATGATTCCCACCCTGGAGCCGTCAACCATTTCGTAATTTTCAACCATATGGTCGCGTGCGGCTTTTGCATCTTCAATTTCCAGTCCGCCGTAATCAATCTGTTTCCAGAATGCTTTTCCGTATCCGGTGCTGCCACGGTATTCGGGGGCCGCCACGATGTAGCCCTGTGCCATCAGTTCGCGGATTATGTGGGTATGGTAGGTGGTAAAGTCGCCGTGTACGCCGCCATGTGGAAGCACAATCAGCGGATATTTGCCTTTCGGGTCTATCCATTTGGGAATAAAAACATAATTGTAAAACTTCAGGGGGTTTGCAGCTCCCATGGCCGTTGGATTTTTTACATTGGCTGGAGGCGGGCCGGTGATGAAAATTTTATCGATAAAGGCCACATCGGCTACCCGCTGGAACCAGAGGATATCGTCGATTCCCTTGGAAAGCTGGTCGAGCCGGTGTTGCAGATCATTGATTTTGCCGGTAAGCTCTTCGTACGAGGGCGTTTCTGTCTGAGCTCCCAGATCTTTATTTGCGACGGTAACCAAAATGAGCAAAAATACCGTCAGCAATGCGGTTTTTATTTTCATCGGAACAGGATTTATTAGCAAAAATAGAGTTTTTGAGAATTAAAGCCAATCAAAACTTTGGCTTTACAAC
>LUZO01000002.1:3456-3672 GCA_001603685.1 Bacteroidales bacterium Bact_23 | reverse complement strand
CCGGGAGAAGAGTTAACAGCAACCGTTTTTGCAATTGGAAAAGAGTTTGAGGCCAATTCAAGGGCAGTTCATATCCATGCAAAAATTAATGAAAAAGTTTCGGGGCTTATCCCGGGAATGTATATTTCTGGCCATTTGCATACCGATGAAAAATATACCCGTGCTCTGCCCAATGATGCTATTGTTACGGAGGGGACAAAATCATACATTTTTATA
>LUZO01000002.1:0-3415 GCA_001603685.1 Bacteroidales bacterium Bact_23 | reverse complement strand
ATACATTTGATAAATTCGTTGCCTGATAACACACAGGTAGTTTTGAATGCAGCCTACTACCTGCTGGCCGATATGAAAAAAGAAGAAACAGAACACGAACATTAAAATGATTGAATTATGAAAGAAATAAAAGCATTTATACGTCCCAACAAAGTGAACGACATTGTTCACCATTTAAAAGATGCAGGTTTTGAGAACATGACCATTTCATCGGCAGAGGGAACGGGGAAGTTGCAGGATGAAGCCGCATTTGTGTCGCAGAAATTTTCTGTTACCGATAGTCCAATGGCCAAAATTGAGATGGTTATTGAGAAAGCAAAAGTTAATACGGTGGTAAGTATCATTTCGGAATTTGGAAAAACATTAAACCCCGGTGACGGGATTATTTATGTTTCCAATGTTGAAAAAGCTTACCGGGTAAAAACAGGACTGGAAAACGGGTTTTAATATTTAAAGAATATGAAAAAACTAAAAATAGAAATACCACTCATTTTGCCCGAAGTGCCAAACGAAAAAGACCAATGCGTTCAGGAGCTTATCTCACTGCTTCAGGAGCAAAAGGGTCTGGAAAAAGTCCATGTTTTAGAAGCTGCAGATAAGGGCGTGCCCCAACTCTGTTTTCACTATAACCCGGAACTGATTTCCATTGACCGCGTACGTTCAATAGCCCGACTAACTGGTGCGTCCATTACCGAAAAAATCGCACACAAGCTCATCGAAGTAGAAGGCATCCGCCATTCTCGCCAAGCGCGCAGTATCGAGCGCAATCTTAGCGACTTAAACGGTATGATTGAAGCATCGGTTTCTGCTTCGGGAATGGTACGTGTTGAATTCGATAGAAGTCAGCTTGATGAAGCGACAATTATTAAAGCTTTGCAAAAAGAAGGCCTCGACATACCGGATACTGCCGTAAATGCCGAAAAATATCTACGCAGCATCAAAGAAACAGAGAAGCCGCAGAAAGACCAAAAGTCTGAAAAGAAGCCTGAACATGAAGAAGGTGATGTAGAACATGAATATGCCCATGGCGGCCTTTTTGGCAAAAATACGGAGTTGATTTTCTCTATCCTTTCGGGAATATTGCTGGCTATTGGTTTTGGCTTCTCTTTCGTGGATGCTCTCCCCTCGTGGGTAAGCCTGTCGCTGTACATCGGGGCTTATTTCTTTGGTGGTTTCTACACCACCAAAGAAGCAGTCGAAACCGTATTTAAAGGTGGATTTGAAATTGACTTTTTGATGCTCGTTGCCGCCATTGGTGCGGCTATTTTGGGCGCATGGTCCGAAGGTGCTTTGTTGTTGTTTCTCTTCAGCATGGGGCATGCACTCGAACATTATGCCATGAACAAAGCCCGTAAATCTATTGCTGCTTTGGCCAAACTCGCCCCCAAAACTGCGTTACGAAAGAAGAACGGGAAAACAGAAGAGATAGGCATAGAAAAATTGAGTGTCGGCGACATCATCGTCGTGAAGCCCAACACTAAAATTCCGTCCGATGGGGTTGTGGTTAGCGGCAAAAGTAGCGTGAACCAGGCACCAATAACGGGCGAAAGTGTACCCGTGGATAAAATGCCGGTGGAGGACCAAGAAAAAGACTATTACAACGAAAAAGACATCAGTGATGAAAACAGGGTTTTTTCGGGCACAATCAATGGCAACAACACATTAGAAGTTAAAGTCATTAAGGAAGCCAAAGATTCTACCCTCTCCCGTTTGGTAAAGCTTGTGAATGAAGCTCAAACGCAGAAATCGCCCACCCAGCGGTTTACCGACAAGTTCGAGAAATACTTTGTGCCTTCCGTTTTGGGATTGGTGGTGTTATTGCTCGGGGCTTTTTTGGTTATTGATGAAAATTTTAGCGACAGCTTTTACAGGGCCATGGCCGTTCTGGTAGCCGCCAGTCCTTGTGCGCTAGCCATCTCCACGCCGAGTGCCGTACTGAGTGGGGTGGCCAGGGCTGCCAAAAGCGGGGTGCTTATCAAAGGCGGGCGGCCGTTGGAAGACCTGGGTGTTTTAACCGCCCTGGCATTCGATAAAACCGGGACTCTGACTGAAGGCAAACCAAAACTCACTAAAGTAATTCCGCTGAACAATACCGATGAGAATGAATTGCTGAAAATGGCAATTGCCGTAGAAAACCTAAGCGACCACCCCTTGGCAAAGGCGGTGGTCAGGGACGGCAAAAAGCGTTTGGAAGGAGATAGTATTCCCGAGGCCACTGATTTGGAAGCCGTTTTGGGAAAAGGCATAAAAGCAACGCTGGGAAATGATAAAGTATATATAGGCAATTTGGAACTGTATGAAGCCCTCGATGATAAAAAACCTTCAAAAAAGATTGTAGATGAAATAAAAGCCCTTGAAGCTGGAGGGAATACCACCATGCTAATTCGCCGGAACAGCGATTATGTGGGCATCATCGCCTTAATGGACACCCCGAGGGCAGAAGCAAAAAGCACGTTAGAACAATTAAAGAAAATCGGAATCAAACGGATGGTCATGCTCACGGGCGACAACCAGAAAGTGGCCGATGCCGTGGCCAAAGAAATAGGCTTGACCGATGCCTGGGGCAGCCTGTTGCCAGAGGAAAAAGTAGATGCCATAAAGAAACTACAAAAGCAGGAATCGAAGGTGGCAATGGTAGGCGATGGCGTGAACGATGCCCCCGCAATGGCCAACAGCACCGTGGGCATAGCCATGGGCGCGGCCGGTTCTGATGTGGCACTCGAAACCGCTGATATTGCCCTGATGGGCGACAAACTTGAAACCCTTCCATTTGCTATTGGACTGAGCAGAAAGGCAAAAGGTATAATAAAACAGAACCTTTGGATTAGCCTGGGTGTCGTAGCTCTACTTATTCCTGCAACCATCCTTGGCCTAGCCAGCATCGGTATTGCCGTGCTCATTCACGAAGGTTCAACCCTTGTTGTGGTATTTAATGCACTAAGGTTGTTGGCGTACAAAAAGTAATCATATGCTAAAATGTTCATTTCACATTCCCAAAATGGATTGTCCTTCCGAGGAAGCCCATATCAGAATGAAACTCGAAAGGCTTTCCCACATTAAAAATTTGGTGTTCGATATTGAGAACATTACACTCTCCTCGGCAGAAGGCACAGGGAAACTGCAAGATGAAAAAGCATTTGTTTCGCAGATATTTTCTGTTACCGATAGTGAGATTGCGAAACTTGAGAATGTAGCAGAAAATAAAGATGTTGATACTATTTGTACTATAATCTGTGAATACGGATGTACACTAAATCCGGACGATGGCCTAATCTATATTTCCGATATTGAAAAGGGGTACCGTGTGAAAATGGGTTTGGAAAACGAAGAAAAATAATCGTTTGATAAACGGCAGATTGGTATAGATGTGTGGCAAACTGCTGTTTCTGTCTCTTATACACATCTGACGCTGCCG
>LUZO01000047.1 GCA_001603685.1 Bacteroidales bacterium Bact_23 | reverse complement strand
GTTATTTTGATGTCAAATTGTTTTCAATATTTATCCCGGCAACATCTTAAACCATCCCTTTGGAGGAAGTATGCAACCGAAAAAAGAGAATCAGACCCTCCTTCTTGCGGGAGGACGACAACCGTTGTGCGGTAATGGTGTAACATCCATAATCTCGGTAACTTCAATACCTGTCGAATGGATGGTACGGATAGCCGATTCCCTGCCGGAACCAGGTCCTTTTACATATACCTTTACCTTACGCAGTCCCATGTCGTATGCAACTTTCGAGCACTCGGCAGCCGCCATCTGAGCAGCGTAAGGGGTGTTTTTCTTCGACCCCCTGAATCCCATCTTCCCGGCTGATGCCCAGCTGATCACCTGACCGCTGTTGTTGGTAAGAGAGATGATGATGTTATTGAAAGATGCACTGATATAGGCACGGCCTACAGGGTCAACCTTAACAACTTTCTTTTTTGATGTTTTAGCAGTTTTTGCCATAACAATAGTTTTTCGACAATTCGTTTAATTAAATTACAGGTTAGAGTCAGGAATTAACCTTTGGTTGCTTTTTTCTTGTTGGCAACAGTTTTTTTCCTTCCTTTACGGGTACGGGCATTGTTCTTTGTACTCTGTCCGCGAACCGGCAGGCCAAGACGATGTCTCACACCACGGTAGCAACCAATGTCCATCAGTCGCTTGATGTTGGTTTGCAGTTCTGAACGGAGCGCACCTTCCACCTTGAATTTATCGTTGATGATGGTACGGATGGCATTCTGTTCGTCGTCATTCCAATCCTGCACCTTCTTGTTCAAATCAACACCGGCTTCCTGAAGAATCTTCTGTGCAGAGCTTCGGCCGATTCCGTAAATGTAGGTAAGACCAATCTCACCTCTTTTCTGTTTGGGTAAATCAATACCAGCAATACGTGCCATATATTGTGTTGTTGTTTGTTAAACGCTTAACCTTGTCTTTGTTTGAACTTGGGGTTCTTTTTGTTAATGATGTACAAACGCCCTTTCCTTCTGACGATCTGGCAGTCGGGTGTTCTTTTCTTGACCGATGTTCTTACTTTCATTGTTGCAAGATGGTTTATTATTTGTATCTGAAAATTATTCTCCCTTTGGTCAGGTCATAGGGCGACATCTCAAGCTTCACCTTATCACCCGGCAAAATCCTGATATAATGCATTCGCATCTTTCCCGATATATGGGCAATAATTACATGCCCATTTTCGAGCTCAACACGGAACATAGCGTTTCCCAGTGATTCTGTCACTGTTCCGTCCTGCTCTATCGAAATCTGTTTTGCCATGTATTCTTCAATTTTTTATTTTGACTCAAGTACTTTCTCAATCTCTTCAAACGACGATAAGATGTCGGTTTTTCCTTCCCTGATGGCGATTGCATGCTCAAAGTGGGCCGAAGGTTTGCGGTCGGCAGTGCGGATGGTCCATCCGTCGCGTTCCTGCACTACCTGACGGCGTCCTGCATTGATCATCGGCTCTATGCAGATAACCAGTCCGGGCTGCAGCATGGTTCCGGCTCCCCGCTTTCCAAAATTCGGAACTTCGGGTTTCTCGTGCAGATGCCTGCCAACGCCATGCCCCACCAGATCCCTCACCACCGAATATCCGAACTGCTCAACATAGGCCTGAATCTCATAACCGATATCGCCTGTCCGTTTTCCGGCTTTTGCAGCCTCAATGCCACGGTAAAGCGATTCTTTGGTCCGTTCCATCAGCAGCCTCTTCTCTTCCGGAATTTCTCCCACTCCGAAAGAGTAAGCCGAATCACCGTAGAATCCGTTAAGCAGAACACCGCAGTCAACCGATACGATATCGCCTTCCTGCAGCACCTGTTCGCCGGGTATTCCGTGCACAACCACATCATTAACCGAAACACACAGGGTTGCGGGATAGCCCATATAACCTTTAAAACCGGGGATTGCTCCATGATCGCGGATAAAATCCTCCGCCACTTTATCGAGTTCCGCGGTAGTTATTCCGGGTCTGATGTGCCGTGCCACTTCGGCAAGGGTTTTACCAACAAGTAAAGAACTTAATCTTATTAATTCAATCTCTTCGTCAGTCTTGTAATAAATCATCTGTCAGTACTCAGGTCAGTCAGATTAGCCCATGTTAAT
The DNA here is from genome assembly GCA_001603685.1 of Bacteroidales bacterium Bact_23. Classification (GTDB taxonomy): domain Bacteria; phylum Bacteroidota; class Bacteroidia; order Bacteroidales; family Lentimicrobiaceae; genus Lentimicrobium. The sequence continues at coordinate 8,824 of LUZO01000047.1, read as the reverse complement.
TGATGAACGGCCCTTGATTCGTCCCGATTTTGTCAGTCCGTCATAGTGCCTCATCAACAGATGGCTTTCAATTTGCTGCAATGTATCCAGAACAACACCCACCAGAATAAGCAGTGAAGTGCCGCCATAGAACTGTGCAAACTGCTGTGTAATACCAATTTTGCTTACAAGTGCGGGCATAATGGCCACAAATGCTAGGAAAAGCGATCCCGGCAGGGTAATTCTCGACATAATCTGGTCGATGAATTCTGCTGTCTTCTTCCCTGGTTTCACACCGGGAATAAAACCATTGTTCTTTTTCATATCCTCTGCCATCTGATTCGGATTGATGGTGATTGCAGTGTAGAAATAGGTAAAGGCAATGATCATTACAGCAAATACAAAGTTATACCAGAAACCGTTCATATTGGTAAAGGCAGCGGCAAATCCGCTCAAAGCTTCCGAATCGGCGAAACCGGCCAGGGTCAGCGGCAGGAACATGATGGCCTGAGCAAAGATGATTGGCATAACGCCGGCAGCATTCACCTTCAGGGGGATATACTGTCTTACACCGCCATACTGTTTATTCCCGACAATTCTTTTTGCATACTGAACGGGAATTCTCCTTGTTCCCTGTACCAGCAGGATACTGAGCAGGATAACACCGATAAGAACAGCAAGTTCAACGATAAAGATTACCATACCGCCGCCTTTCTGTTCCATTCTCGAAACAAGTTCGCCAAACAGGGCAAAAGGCAGGCGTGCAATGATTCCGATCATGATAATGAGTGAAATACCATTTCCGATGCCTTTATCGGTAATCTTTTCGCCCAGCCACATAATGAACAGCGTTCCGGCAATCAGAATAACCACTGACGATACCCAGAAGAAGGTACTGGGCGAGGTCACTGTCGGGTCGAAAGGCGTGATTGCTTCGGCGGGCAGCCTTGAAATAACATTGGCAATATATGCCGGAGCCTGGAAGCCGGTAATCAGAACTGTGAGATACCGGGTAATCTGGTTGATTTTTTTCCTTCCGCTTTCGCCTTCTTTCTGCAGTTTCTGGAAATAAGGAATTGCCATTCCAAGCAACTGCACCACAATTGATGCAGAGATGTAGGGCATAATTCCCAGTGCGAAAATGGAGGCATTTGAAAAAGCGCCTCCTGAGAACATATTCAATAAGCCAAGCAATCCGCCTTTTGTTTGATTATGGAGGTTTGCAAGCTGGCTGGGGTCAACACCCGGAAGAACAACATAGGAACCGAGCCTGTAGAGCAGGACAATACCGATGGTATAACCGATGCGCTTGCGAAGCTCTTCGATCTTATAGATGTTCCTTATAGTCTCTATGAATCGTTTCATCTACTGTTTAAATTTTTATAGCCTGGCCACCTTTAGCTTCTATGGCCTTAACGGCTGATGCGGAAAATGCATTGGCTTTAATATCAACTTTAACCGTAAGTTCACCGCGGCCCAGGATTTTAATTCTGTCGTTTGCAGAAGCCAGACCATTTTCGATGAGCACATTGATATCAACAACTTCGATATTTTTTGCCGATACCAGAGCCTGGATAATGTCGATGTTAATGCTGCGGTATTCCACACGGTTGATGTTTGTGAAGCCATATTTCGGCACCCTCCTGTAGAGAGGCATCTGTCCGCCTTCATAACCGATTTTACGGCTATATCCTGAGCGTGACTGTGCGCCTTTATGTCCGCGGGTAGATGTACCGCCACGGCCTGAACCTTCTCCACGTCCAATCCTTTTTCTGGCTTTTACTGAACCCGCTGCCGGTTTAAGATTACTCAAATCCATAATATCTTGTCAATTAGTAGTGTTCGATTAAATTTCTTCAACTTTCAACAGGTGGCTGATTTTTGCAATCATACCTTCAATCTGAGGGGTTGCTACCACCTCGATGGGCCTGTTCATCCGCTTAATGCCAAGAGCTTGAAGCGTAAGTTTCTGACGCTCGGGCTGTTTAATGCCGCTCTTTATCTGGGTAACTCTCAGTTTTTTCATTTTCCGGTTTAATTATTTTGGCAGCGCTTAGCCATTAAATACTTTGTTGAGATCAACACCGCGGATCTGAGCAACGGTGTATGCATCGCGCAGGTTAACCAATGCGTCGATGGTTGCTTTCACCACACTGTGCGGGTTCGACGAACCTTTTGATTTTGCAAGTACATTTCTGATACCCACACTCTCAAGAACAGCGCGCATAGCACCTCCGGCAATTACTCCGGTACCGTTTGTTGCAGGTTTGAGCAACACAACGGCTCCGCCGTATTTACCAATCTGCTCATGCGGAATGGTTCCTTTCAGAACCGGTACTTTCACCAGATTCTTCTTGGCATCATCAACACCTTTTGCAATGGCAGCGGTTACTTCCTTGGCTTTGCCCAGGCCGTAGCCAACTACTCCATTTTCGTTCCCGACAACCACGATGGCTGAGAAACTGAAAGTTCGTCCTCCCTTGGTTACCTTTGTAACCCTCTGGATGTGTACCAGTCGGTCTTTAAATTCGATTTCGCTGGATTTAACCCTTTTTATGTTTGCGTTTGCCATCTGTGTTAAAATTTAAGGCCTCCTTCTCTGGCTGCTTCAGCCAGGGATTTTATTCTACCATGATATAAGTAACCGTTACGGTCGAAAACAACTTTTTCGATACCGGCCTCTGCAGCCCGTTTGGCTATCAGCTGGCCTACAAGTTTAGCCTGTTCAAGCTTAGGCACCGGAGTTCCCGAAATTTCAGGAATGCGTGACGATGCAGAAACGAGCGTTTTACCATCAAGATCGTTAATGATCTGAGCATAAATCTGCTTGTTGCTTCTGAATACTGTCAACCTTGGCTGCTCAGCAGTTCCGGATACAACTTTCCGGATTCTGAGTTTTATTCTGTGCCTTCTGTATTCTTTTCTGTTTTTAATAGCCATCCTTTTTTGAGGAATTTGTCCCACCATCGGCAGGATCGGTTTATGTTAATGTTGTTATTTGTCTGATGCTGATTTACCGGCTTTCTTCTTAATCTCCTCACCCAGGAACTTAATACCTTTTCCTTTATAAGGCTCGGGTTTGCGAAGCGAGCGGATTTTGGCCGCAACCTGTCCCAGCAACTGTTTATCGTGCGATTTCAGGGTGATAATCGGGTTTTTTCCCCTCTCGGTAACTGTTTCAACACTTACTTCGGCCGGCATCTCGATAAAGATATTGTGCGAATATCCGAGCGCCAGTTCAAGCAGATTGTCAGTTGACGAAGCTTTAAAACCAACACCTACCAGTTCCTGAACGATTGTAAAACCTTCGGAAACTCCTTTTACCATATTGGCAAGCAGCGAACGGTACAGACCATGTTTTGCCCTGGCATCCTGAGTTTCGTTTACCCTTTCAACAACAAGGTTACCGCCATCAACCTTAACGGCAATTGCGGGGTCAACCTGCTGGCTGAGCTGGCCGAGTTTGCCTTTCACTGTCACCAGATTGGTATCCGATACATCAATTTGAACACCTGCAGGAATGGCCACCGGCATTTTTCCTATTCTCGACATTGTTGAATCTCCTCTTTTTAGCTAATGTAACACAAAACTTCTCCGCCAATTTTGAGCGTTCTGGCCTCTTTGTCGGTCATAACACCCCTGTTGGTAGAAATTATGGCAATTCCAAGTCCGTTAAGTACGCGTGGCAGTTCTTCGGCATTCACATACTTACGCAATCCCGGTTTACTAACCCTTTCCAGCTTGGATATGGCGGGAATCTTTGATACCGGATGATATTTCAGTGCTATCTTGATAACTCCGGGGATGGTTTCATCCTCGAACTTATAATTCAGAATATAGCCCTTTTCGAACAAAATCTTTGTTATTTCCTTCTTCAGATTCGATGAAGGGATTTCTACGATCCGGTGGTTGGCCATTACGGCATTCCTTACGCGGGTCAAGTAATCTGCTATAGGATCTGTTACCATTTTATCCTTTGATATTTTGATTGTTCACTTGATTGATTTACCAGCTGGCTTTTTTCACGCCCGGGATCTTGCCCTCAAGGGCCATGAAACGGAAATTGATACGCGAAATGCCAAACTGACGCATATATCCTTTTGGACGGCCGGTAAGTTTGCAACGATTGTGCAGACGCACCGGTGATGCGTTTTTAGGAAGTTTCTGAAGTCCGATGTAATCGCCGGCAGCTTTCAGTTCAGCACGTTTGGCAGCATATTTTGCAACGAGACGCTCTCTTTTGCGCTCTCTTGCTTTCATTGATTCCTTTGCCATATTATTTGTTCTGATTTTTAAACGGTAATCCAAATTCTTTTAGCAGTGCAAGGCACTCATTATCGGTACGGGCAGTGGTTACAAAGGTAATATCCATACCATTGATTTTTGCCACTTTATCGATCTGTATCTCGGGGAAGATGATCTGCTCGGTTACCCCAAGGGTATAGTTGCCGCGTCCGTCAAATCCCTTTTCATTGATGCCACGGAAGTCCCTGATACGGGGGATTGCAACCGATACCAGCCTGTCGAGGAATTCGTACATCTGGTTTCCCCTGAGGGTAACCCTTACTCCGATGGGCATGCCGCGACGAAGTTTGAAGTTCGAAATGTCTTTCCTCGATTTGGTTGCAACTGCTCTCTGGCCGGTAAGGGCGGTAAGCTCAGCTACTCCTGCATCAATCAGTTTCTTATCGGCGATGGCTGTGCCAAGACCCTGGTTCACACTGATTTTCAACAATCTTGGAACCTGCATTACAGTTTTATACTGAAATTTCTCCGTCAGTGCCGGAACAATTTCCTCTCTGTATTTATCTTTTAAGCGTGGTGAATAGCTCATTACTTAATTACCTCCCCCGACTTTTTAGAATAACGGACTAATTTGTTTGTTTTGGTGTCAATTTTGCGCCCGATGCGGGTAGGTTTTCCGGTTCCGTCAACCACCATCAGGTTTGAGAGATGGATTCCGGCTTCCTTTTTCACAATACCGCCCTGAGCGTTCTGAGCATTGGGTTTGGTGTGTTTTGAGATGAGATTGGCGCCTTCAACGATGGCCTGCATCTTATCCGAATACACTTCCAGTACTTTACCCTGCTTTCCTTTTGAATCACCGGCAATAACTTTCACAGTATCGCCTTTCTTTATATTCAGCTTCTTGCCCATATCATTTGGTCAGTTAGAGCACCTCAGGTGCCAATGAAACAATCTTCATATATTGCTTTTCGCGCAGTTCACGGGCAACCGGGCCGAAGATACGGGTTCCGGACATTTCACCGGCATTGTTCAGCAATACCACTGCATTATCGTCGAAGCGTATATATGAGCCGTCGTTACGGCGTATTTCTTTTTTGGTTCTGACGACAACCGCTTTGGCAACCGTACCCTTTTTAATGTTTCCCGAAGGAAGGGCGTGTTTAACGGTTACAACGATTTTATCGCCAATTGAAGCATAGCGTTTGCGTGTTCCGCCCAATACGCGGATACAAAGCACCTCTTTAGCTCCGCTGTTATCAGCTACCGCAAGTCGTGATTCCTGTTGTATCATAATTACTTGGCCTTTTCAATGATTTCGACTAACCTCCAGCACTTATTCCTGCTCAGCGGACGGGTTTCAGCAATTCTGACGGTATCACCGATATTGCATTCGTCCTGCTCGTCATGGGCGGTAAATTTGGAGGATTTTTTCACAAACTTTCCGTATTTGGGGTGCTTCTCACGGCGTTCAACCTGAACAACGATCGATTTCTGCATCTTGTTGCTAACAACAACCCCAATTCTTTCTTTTCTCAAATTTCTGGTTTCCATAGTTTCTCCAGTTATTTAGTGTTAACTGCATCATTACCCCGGGTTGCAGCCGCTTCTTCCACTTTGCGTTTATGCAGTTCGGTAAGCATACGGGCAATGGTCCTGCGATAATGTTTGATTTTATTGGGGTTCTCAAGAGGTGAAACAGCATGGTTGATCCTGAGCTTGGTAAGCTGTTTGCGCTCTTCCTCCAGCCTCTCAAGGAGTTCGGCTGTTGAAAACTCTCTAATGACTTCTTGTTTCATCGTTCGTTATATTGATTCTTCAACAAAATCTCTTCTAACCACAAATTTTGTGGTTACCGGCAGCTTCTGCGCTCCGAGTCTGAGGGCTTCCCTTGCAATGTCGAGGGATACTCCTTCTACTTCAAAAAGAATGCGACCCGGGCTGATGCGTGCCACGAAATATTCAGGTGCACCTTTACCTTTACCCATACGTACTTCGGCGGGTTTCTTGGTTACAGGCTTGTCAGGAAATATGCGGATCCATACCTGGCCTTCACGTTTCATATAACGGGTAATTGCCTGACGGGCTGCCTCAATCTGGCGTCCTGTAAGCCAGTGCTCTTCCAGAGTTTTAATCCCGAACGAACCAAATGAAAGTTCTGCACCACGCTTGGTGTTGCCTTTCATTTTGCCCTTCTGCATCCTCCTGTACTTGGTTTTCTTTGGCTGTAACATTATTGTCGGATATTAATCGTGTGATTGTTACTTTTTTTACTTCTTTGAACGGCTGCGGTTTCCACGCGGAGGTCTTCCGCCACCAGGCCGCTGTGTGAACGGCTTTTCCCTGCCACCGGTTGCGGGTACGGTCTCGGCTGAGGGAGTAAGATCAACCTTACCATAAACCTCGCCTTTGCATATCCATACCTTTATACCGATACGGCCATAAGTGGTGTGGGCTTCAGCAATTGCATAATCAATGTCGGCACGCAGGGTGTGAAGCGGTGTACGGCCTTCCTTCAGCATCTCACGACGCGCCATTTCGGCACCGGCAAGCCTTCCTGAAATCAGAACTTTAATTCCCTCGGCACCTACACGCATAGTTGAAGCTATGGCTGTTTTAATGGCGCGACGGTACGAAATTCTGCCTTCAATCTGACGGGCAATCGCATTTGCAACCAGTACGGCATCCATTTCCGGACGCTTGATTTCAGAAATGTTGATCTGAATTTCCTTTTTGGTAAGCTTCTTCAGCTCCTCTTTCAGTTTATCAACTTCCTGACCGCCTTTACCGATGATGATTCCCGGACGGGCTGTATGGATGGTAACGGTAACCAGCTTAAGGGTCCGTTCGATCACGATCTTTGATATCCCGGCTTTTGATAAACGGGCATTCAGATATTTGCGGATCTGATCGTCTTCAACCAGTTTATGTTCAAAACTCTTTCCGCCATACCAGTTGGAATCCCATCCTCTGATGATGCCTAACCTGTTACCTATTGGATTTGTCTTTTGTCCCATTCAACAAATGATTATTTGGTTGTTAAAGCCTGCTCAGCAGTATTTTCTGTATTTTCGTTTTTGATCCTGTTGTCAATCAGCAATGTAACATGATTCGAACGTTTGCGGATTCTGTGGGCACGACCCTGAGGAGCTGTGCGGATCCTCTTAAGTGTACGAGCACCGTCAACCTTTACTTCACTGACAAAAAGGCTGGTTTCTTCCAGACGAACACCTTCATTCTTAGCCTGCCAGTTAGCCAAAGCTGAGAGAAGCAGTTTATGCATACGGCCACTGGCCTCTTTCGGAGAGTGTTTAAGCACATGAAGTGCGGTTTCAACCTCCATGCCACGGATCATATCGGCAACCAGACGCATTTTTCTGGGCGATGTAGGGCAATTCCTGAGCACCGCAAAAGATGTGCTCATCCTTGCTTCTTTAAGCTGCTCAGCTTTGTTATGTTTACGTGATCCCATTGGTTTTTCCTTCCTTATTTTTTACCTTTATCTTTACTTCCGGCATGACCTCTGAAGATTCGGGTGGGAGCAAACTCGCCGAGTTTGTGGCCTACCATGTTCTCAGTAACATATACCGGGATAAATTTGTTTCCGTTATGGACAGCAATTGTCTGCCCCACAAAGTCCGGAGAAATCATTGATGCGCGTGACCAGGTTTTGATAACAACCTTTTTATTGGTGGTTGCAGCATCAATTACTTTCTTTTCCAGTTTGTAGTCGATATAAGGACCTTTTTTAAGCGAACGGCTCATTTTTAATGCTGTTTAAGGTTCAATTACTTCTTCCTTCTTTCCATGATATATTTATTCGAAGCTTTCTTCGGGTACCGGGTTTTATAGCCCTTGGCAGGAACGCCATTGCGTGAACGCGGCAAACCTCCCGAAGCTCTACCTTCGCCACCACCCATCGGATGGTCAACGGGGTTCATGGCAACCGCACGGGTACGCGGTCTGCGGCCAAGCCAGCGGCTGCGGCCTGCTTTTGCCGATACCTCCTGATTGTGCTCCGAATTGGAAACCGATCCGATGGTAGCTTTGCAGCTCTGCAGTATCATCCTGGTTTCGCCCGAAGGCAGTTTAATGATGGCATACTTGCCGTCGCGCGACATCAGCTCTGCCGATGACCCGGCACTGCGTGCCATCTTAGCGCCCTGACCCGGCTTCAGTTCAATATTGTGAATCACAGTACCAAACGGAATCTCGCTCAGATACAAAGCATTCCCGATATCAGGCTGTGCGCCTTTGCCGGCGATTACTTCCTGGCCTACTTCCAATCCTGTGGGAGCAACGATGTAACGCTTTTCGCCATCAGCATAAAAAAGCAGAGCTATACGGGCAGTACGATTCGGGTCGTATTCAATCGATTTTACGGTTGCGGGAATATTCTCCTTATCCCTCTTAAAGTCGATGATACGGTATTGCTGTTTGTGACCGCCACCCAAATATCTCATGGTCATTTTCCCGGTGTTGTTGCGACCACCTGACCTCTTCCCGGGCAGCACCAGGCTCTTTTCAGGGCCGGTAACTGATTTGTCGTTCAGAACGCTTATTACCTTAAAGCGCTGACTTGATGTGGTCGGTTTGAATT
>LUZO01000046.1 GCA_001603685.1 Bacteroidales bacterium Bact_23 | reverse complement strand
AAAATTTCAGCATTACACAAAAGAAAGTTACCCGGGTAACGGAAGAGTTCGCATTTATTTGTTTACTATATGGTATCCGTAGTATTTATGCTATTTTTGCTTTATCAGGATACCATTTTCGATTTTTCCCGGAATATGCAGCGGTTTGTAGCAACTCTTATTCTTTTACTCACATTTCTGATTCCGGATGCCTGGGCTGAGGTTCACTCCACGGTGCATTCCATTTCGCGCCGAGAGGGGCTCAGTAACGGAGCGGTGAATGCCATTGTTCGGGATGCCGAAGGATACATCTGGCTTGGCACCTGGAACGGCCTGAACCGCTATGACGGCCATACCATTGAAACCTTTCTGCCGGGAAGCGGGCCGGGCAGCATCCATAACCATGTAGTCAGGGAGATTTATCCGTCGGAATCGGGTATTGTTTGGATGCTGACCAACAGAGGCATTGCTCGTTACAACAATGAAAGCGGACGGTTTTCAGCTTTCTTTACCGATGAGCCTGAGCAGATCAACTACGAAACCGATATTTCATTCGCCTTTGCTGACGGTTATGGTGCCGTTACCTCCGTTTTTGGGCGCGGTTTGTTTCTTTTCAGCGAAACCGCCGGACAATTTGCACCTCTGCCGCTGGATTCCGGCTCTGAAATGCTGTCAGTCAATGTTAGGCGCGTTCATATTTCGGGCGGGAAATTGTTTTGCATAACCCAGGATGGGGATCTCCTTAAACTTGAGGGCAGGCGGTTGGTTTCACTAATGCATCTTCCATTGGAAAGCGCACTGGCCGCTTCATCCATGCAGGAGGTAGGGGGCCGTTCCCTGTTGTTTGTTACCCAGCGTTCGGGCCCCGCCTTTGCCGCCAATCCGGAAACGGGAGGTTATCACCGGATTTCCATGCCCGACGATATCATTACCAGCCTGTATGCTTCGCCTGAAGAGGGAATGTTATGGGTAGGAACCGAAAAGGGAAGGATTCTCAGCTATAACCTCAGAACCGGAAATTTTACCGGTTCGCCTGAAGGATTGCTCCCGGGCAGCGGGGTTGCCACCCGAATTCTGTGCATTTACCATACCGAACCGGGTATTTTGTGGGCAGGAACCGACGGGAACGGCGCATTTACCATGAAACTGACCAGATTTCCGGCCACGGCGCTCTCCTCTTCCCAGCTTTCCTATCCCATTGTGCGCAGCATTCTGGTCAACCGGCGGAACGATATGATGGTCGGCACCAAGGGCGGCGGCATTGATATTTTTGATGCCTCCGGAAAGCGAATCAGACAGATTTCGGTAAAAGAGGGGCTGAGCAACAATTCGGTTTTGTCGTTTCTGGAGCGGGCCGATGGCTCCATTCTGGTTGGTACCGACGGAAACGGAATAGATATTCTTTCGCCCGATTACCGTAGCATCCGGAACTTCCCGCGCGATTTTCAGGACGGTTCGCCGCTCAGTTTTGCTTCCGTTTACCGGATACTGGAAGACAGCGATGGCAATATCTATTTGGGAACCAGCGGATATGGGGTGGTTATGATTGAAACCGGAGCCGACGGAAAACCATTGAGTTGTCGCCAGCTTATTTTGGACGATACGCTGAATCCCGGACAACAGAAGCAGATCGTTTATGCACTTACTGAGGGGAAACCCGGAGTTATCTGGATTGGTACCCGCGGGTTTGGAGTGTATCGTTATAACACCATAACGAAAAGGGTAACCGCCCGTTACACTTCCGAAACACATCCCGGAATCATCCGGAACGACGATATCCTGTCGCTTTACACCGATTTCAGGGGGACAGTCTGGGCGGGCAGCAGCAGCGGTTTGTTCTGCCTGTTGCCGGATTCCGGCAGTCCGGAGTGCCTGACCGGAATTGATGAACAAAGCGGATTGCCAAATGCAAGCATCCATACCATCCGCGGGGATTTGTCTGATAATCTGTGGGTTACCACCAATACGGGCCTTTCATTGATTGATAGCAGCCGACGGAGTGTGCAGAGTTTTAATGTAAACGACGGACTTATCAACTTTGAATACAGCGACGGCGCTTCTTATTTTGATAAGAACAGCGGAAAACTGTTTGTTGGCGGCACCATGGGCGTTGATATTGTTCAAACCGGCGAAATCCGCTTCTCATCCTACTTTCCCCCCATAGCCGTAAATCAGCTGCTGATCAGGAATATCCCGGTGGTGCAGGGCGAAGGCAGTGTGCTGAGCCGCAGAATCAATCTGCAGAATGACCTGGAACTGAAATTCAGCCAGAACTCCTTCGCATTCAGCGTTTCACCGCTGGCATTCTGGGGGCGTGAGCGGCACCGGATTTCGTACCGTTTGCTGAATTTTTCAGATAACTGGACGATACTGCCACCGGACCAGCCCGTTTCCTTTTCGAATCTGGAGGCCGGTAACTACACGCTTCAGTTGCGGGTCAGCGACGAAAACGGCGTATGGTCGGATGTGGCCAGAGAGATCAGGATTACCGTAAAGCTGCCATTCTGGCGTACCGGCAAAGCCATTGCCGGATATATTGTGCTGTTCCTGCTGATTCAGATACTGATATTTACTGCCTATCGCCGACGCGAAGCCCGCCGCAAGGAGGCAGAACTTCAGGAGATGCGGATCAATCAGGAGAAGGAGATGCAGAGTTATAAAATAGAGTTCTTTACCAATCTGGCACATGAGTTCCGAACACCGCTCACCTTGATTACCTCGCACATTCACACCCTGATTGAGGATAAAAAGCTGACTACCGAAAATCCGCGTCTGCTGAGCGTGTACAATAACAGCCTGCGCCTGCAGAAACTGGTTCTCGAGATCATGCAGTTCCGTAAATTGGAAAAAGGGAAGGAGCCGCTTTATATTCAGGAATCGGATCCGTGCAGCCTCATCCGCGAAGTGGTATCCGACCTTGAACTGCTGGCTACGCAGCGGGGAATCAGCTGCCGGGTGGAGGGCTGCGATACGCCGTTCACCTTTAATACCGATGCCGACAAATTTCAGAGAATAGTTACCAATCTGGTTTCCAACGCCATAAAATACAATGTGGAGCAAGGCAGTGTGGTGGTAAGGATATTGCGGGATGAAGGCCGGATGGTTGTTTCGGTTGAGGATACCGGCATTGGCATTGAGCAGGATTTGCTCTCCAGACTATTCGATCCTTTTGGGGTGTCATCGGCAAGAAAGCGGAAGAGTTTCCCCGGATATCGTTCCAGCGGTCTCGGCCTTGCGGTAACCAAAGGCCTGGTGGAGTTGCTGAAAGGCAGCATCAGCGTGGAAAGCCGGCCGGGCAAAGGCACCAGTTTTACCTGCACCTTTCCGGATGTTCACAAAGTGAGCGCTGCGGACACTTCCGAAAAAACCATTGAACTTCAGAATACCTTGTGGTATTTTGAAGACACCGTTAATACAAGCGTTCCTGCCGACCGTGTGCCGGCTGAGGGCCGCCCGCTGCTGCTGGTGGCCGATGACGATCCCGAAATCCTCTCGCTGCTCAGGGATTTTCTGAGCGACTCATACAACCTTGTTTTTGCCGTAAACGGAAAGGAGGCGCTGGAGAAAACCATCGTACATAAGCCCGATCTGATCGTTTCGGATGTGATGATGCCCGAAATGGACGGAATTGAGCTGTGCCGCAGCCTCCGCGACAACTTCGATACCAGCCATCTGCCGCTGATTCTGCTTACGGCTAAAGCCGAGATCGAAGACCGCATTGCCGGACTGAAAGCCGGAGCCGATTCATATATTCCCAAGCCGTTCCATCCCGGGCATCTGCGCGTCAGGATTGAGAAGCTGCTGGAGATGAGGCAGGCCATCCGGAACCGCTTTGCCGGCAGTGAAGATAGCCTGGCTATGATCAAGGAACTGCCCGACCCGTTTTTTCAGAAGATGCTCGATTTTATTGACGAAAACATTGATGATGAGACGCTTTCGGCCGACAAGCTGTGTGACCGCCTGGCCATCAGTCGCTCATCGCTCTACGAAAAGACCAAATCCGTGCTGGGAACCACCCCGCACGGCATGATCAACCAGCGGAGGCTGAGCAAAGCCGCCACCCTGCTGCTCTCAACCCAGCTTACGGTAAGCGAAATCATCGATCAGACAGGTTTTGCCAGCCGTACGCACTTTTACGACCTCTTCAGCAAAAGTTATAAGTGCTCCCCCTCAGAATACCGGCAGAGGGCAGGTGAGGCAAAACAGAACTAAAAGCTTCCGGACAGAATTCATCGTTCCGGCTTCAGAAATTTCCCTTCAGGATACCTTTTTTGCCATTACTTCCCATAAAAGTTTAAAAATCTGTGTTTTCCGGACTCCGCCGGACAAGATACGGACTCCGCCGGACGCCATTTTCCGCAAACGATTGTAATTTTGGGAGTGTTGATTCCAATTGGTTTACAGTGTTTTTGAAAATGTAAATCCGGGAACTCTCAAAACAAAAGATTCAAGCATTAAACACCTTATTAATATGGACATTGCAAAACGATTCCCCCAGAACCCGCTGCTTCGCCCAGCCGATCTTGAGCCAGGCATCAAAGGCATGGAGATTACCTGTTTGCTGAACCCCGGCGTTTTCCGCTACGACGGAAAAGTGTGGCTTTTGCTGCGCGTGGCTGAAAGGCCTGCACAGATTGAGGGGAAAATCAGTTTTCCGGTGTACAACAGTAAAGGAGAGATTGAAATCCTGAGTTTCGATAAAAATGATCCCGATCTCGACGCTTCCGATCCACGGGTAATCAATTATAAAAAGAAGGATTATCTTACTACACTCAGCTATTTGCGACTTGTATGCAGCGACGACGGAATCAACTTTTATGAACCGGAGGGATATCCTCCGATTTTCGGGAAGGGAGAGCTGGAGACCTTCGGCATTGAAGATTGCCGTGTAGCTACAATGGATGATGGCTTCAGCCTCACCTTTACCGAAGTTTCAGAGTTTGGCGTTGGAGTCGGACTGATTTGCACCCGCGACTGGAAAAACTTCGACCGCAAGGGGATGATTTTTCCTCCTCACAATAAGGATTGCGCCATTTTCGAAGAAAAAATAAACGGAAAGTACTATGCGCTTCACCGCCCCAGCAGCCCCGAACTGGGCGGCAACTACATCTGGGTGGCAGAATCGCCCGATATGGTTCATTGGGGAAAACACAAATGTATAGCCACTTCGCGCCCCGGAATGTGGGATTCAGCCCGTGTTGGCGCCGGCGCCGCCCCCATCCGTACCGAAAAGGGGTGGCTTGAGATTTATCACGGCGCTAATAAGGAGCATCGCTACTGCCTGGGCGCCTTGCTGCTCGACATCAACGATCCCACAAAAGTGCTGGCACGCAGTACCGAACCGATTATGGAGCCTATCCAGCCATACGAACAGACCGGATTTTTCGGAAATGTGGTCTTCACCAACGGTCACTATGTTGACGGCGATACCATTCACATGTACTACGGTGCCAGCGATGAAGTAATCTGCGGAGCCACCCTCTCAGTTTCCGAAATTCTCTCTACCCTGATTTAAACCGCAGCGCTATGAAAAATAAGCTGACAGCCGAATACAAATACTTCCTGTCCATGCCGCATAACATGCGGGTGCTGTTGATTACCAACATGTTGTATTCAATGGTACTGCCCGTTGTGGAAATATTCATGGCGGCTTACATCATGCGCTTTTTCAATGATACAAGCTTTGTGGCCATCTTCCAGGTAGCTATGTACACCGGCATCATCATTACCTCGTTTGCAAACGGTTTTCTGCTAAAGCATTTCAAGGTGGCTCATCTCTACAGTTTTGGAATTCTGCTGAGCGGAATTGCCATGGCCGGGATGATGTTTGTGAAAGGCATTGCCCTGTCCGGACTGATTGTCGCCGGAACCCTGATTGGTGCGGCTTCAGGCTTTTTCTGGACAAACCGCTACATGATGACCCTCACCTCAACGCAGGATGAGAACCGCAACTACTTCTTCGGACTGGAGTCGTTCTTTTTTACGGTGTCGAACATTGCCATACCGCTGATTATCGGGGCTCTGCTTGCCTCCATCGACGGAATGGTAATTATGGGCATAACCTTTGATGTTTACAAAGGCTACCGGGTAGTTACCCTGATTGTCTTCCTGATTACCGTACTGGCCACTTATTCGTTGTCGCGTGGAAATTTCGACAATCCTGAACAGAAAGAGTTCCTCTTTTTCCGCTTCGACAGGCTCTGGAACAAGCAGATTCTGCTGGCAGCGCTGAAAGGGCTGGTTCAGGGGTTTCTGGTAACCGCACCCGCCATGCTCATTATGAAATATGTGGGGCAGGAGGGATCGCTCGGCCTGATTCAGGGCATAAGCGGCGGGCTGACGGCCATTCTGATATACCTGCTCGGCCGATTTACCAAACCCAAGCACAGAATTGTGGTTTTCGGTTTCGGAATTACCCTTTTCCTTATCGGAACCATTGTGAACGGGATCGAACTTTCGATGTTCGGTGTGATGGTATTCGTGCTCTGCAAAGTGTTTTTCCAGCCGCTTCACGACCTGGCATACTATCCCATTATGCTGAAGGTAATTGATGTGGTGTCGGTAAGGGAGAAACGGAATAACTACGCCTATATCCTGAATCATGAGTTCGGGCTGTACGCCGGAAGGGTTGCTGGACTTGGCCTTTTTATCTTTCTGGCTTACGCTGTTTCGGAAACCTTCGCCTTGCGCTATGCGTTGATAATTGTGGCGGCTCTGCAGATGCTGAGCATTCCCCTGGCAAAAAACATAATCAAAGAATCCTATGCTGAAAATGATGAAAAATAAGATATTTCTTTCCGTGCTTGGGCTGATGGCAGTCAGTTTTGTATCCTGTACCGGGGATATCGGCACACCGGTTTCGCAGACCGTTATTCCGCGGATTGAGCAGATGCCGGAGCTGCCTGCACCCTTGAAAATCATCGACTGGCGGCAGAAAGCGCTGCAATTCGACAGCCTCGTGTTTGACTTCAGCAGCACCACGCCCTATGCCCCTTACATCTGGCTCGACAGCGCCCGCCGCAACATTGACCAGGTAACTTTCGGACTTTATACCGTAATTGGCGATGTCCGCCAGCAGCCCGGCAAAAACAACGGCGAATTCCATGAGGCGCTCACCTCGCTGAACTCCCTGCTTGGCGCCGGTTTGTTAGGAATTGACAAATCCAGTCAGCATGGCTACAATTTTGTAAAGATGTCGCAGAATTATTTCAACAGCGACAATGGCTGGAACATCGTCATGAACAACACCAACCCTGAAGTTGCCATGCAGGGCGGCGGTTACGGCCGCGACTGGTGGTACGATGTCTATCCCAATGTGCTTTTCTACGGAGTGGCCGCCCTGTTTCCACATGTTGAAAACACTGCAAACATCCAGTACACCGTTGCCGAGCAGTTTTACAAAGCCGATTCGGTTCTGAATGGAAACTACGACTATTCCTATTTCGATTATTCCCAAATGAAAGGGATGCGCAACCATATTCCCTGGCAGCAGGATGCGGCCGGCGGGCATGCCTATGTGCTTTATTCAGCCTACAAAAAGTTTGGTGATGAGCGCTACCTGAAAGGCGCAAAGAGTGCTACAGAGGTGCTGGTAAGCCAAAAGGAGAGCCGGTTTTACGAGATACTGGAGCCGTTTGGTGCTTACATTGCCGCCCGCCTCAATGCCGAAGAGGGAACAGCCTACGATGTTACCAAACTTCTGAACCACACTTTTGACGGTTGCCAGTCGAAGGACGGCCGTTACGGCTGGGGAGTAATTGCCGACAAATGGGGCGATTACGATGTTTCGGGAATGCAGGGAAGTATTACCGACGGCGGTGGCTACGGATTCTTTATGAACACGGTAGCAATGGCCTGGCCGCTGGTTCCCATGGTTAAATATGAACCGCAGTATGCCCGGACAATCGGACGCTATATGCTGAATGCCGTAAACGCCTCCCGTTTCTTTTATCCCGACCAGATTGACGACGCGCACCAGTGGTTGCCGGCCAAAAAGGGAATTACCAACGGCATTATCGGTTACGAAGGTTTCAGAAAGGCCGACGACCTGAATAATCCTGCCCTGGTTGGTGTCAGCCCGGTGGCAATCGGCGATGGCCCGAAATGGGTGGAAGGGCAGCCGGAGGAGTCAATGTTCAGCCTCTACAGCACCTCCATTGCCGGGGTGTTTGGCGCCATCGTCCGCACAACGGATGTGGAAGGCATCCTGATGCTCGATTGCAACATTACCGATTTCTACGCCACAAATCCGTATCCCGTTTATCTGATCTACAATCCCTATCCTGAGGAGAAAACCATCAGTTATACCGCCGGCAGCAGGAGCGACCTGTTTGATGTCGTTTCAAAAAGATATCTGGCAAAACAGGTTTCAGATAAGGGAACCATTCAGATTCCGGCCGGAGAGGCAGTGTTGCTGGTTGAACTTCCGGCCGGTTCAAAACTGAAAGCAGAAGGCGGAAAACTGACTGCGAACGGGAATGTAGTGGCCTATAAATAAAGAGATTAAATAAGCGCAATAAAAACAACACACCATGAAAAAAAGTATAATCCTGTTGTTGATGCTTCTTTCCGCCGGATTTCTGAATGCCCAGAAAGTGGTGGAAGGTACCGTTACCGATGCCAAAACCGGAGAGACCCTGATCGGTGTTACCGTGATGATCAAGGGATCAACTACTGGAACAATCACCGATATTGACGGCCACTACCGGATTGAATCTGCAAGCCTGGCTCCGTCGTCAGTAATAGTGTTTTCCTACATCGGATACAAAACCATTGAAGAGGTTCTGGGCAGTCGTCAGAGAATTGACATCAGACTGGCCGTGGAGCAGACCATGCTCGACGAGGTGGTGGTTATCGGATACGGAACCGCCAAAAAGCGCAATGTGCTGGGTGCAGTAACCCGAGTTGACAACACCGAACTTACCCGTATGCCGGTTGCGGGCGTGGATCAGGCACTGCAGGGAAGGGCTGCCGGAGTGCAGGTTAGCCAGAATACCGGAGCGCCCGGAGAAGGGGTATCGGTACGAATTCGTGGTGCCGGCTCCATCAACTCAAGCAACAATCCGCTTTATATTGTGGATGGCATTCCCACAGCCGATGCACTGAAAATACTAACACCAGGAGATATTGAAAACATAACCGTACTGAAGGATGCCTCGGCGGCCGCCATTTACGGATCGCGTGCAAACAACGGCGTGGTGCTGATTACCACTAAGAAAGGGGCATCCGGTAAACAGGTGGTTAACTACAGCGGACAGACCGGCTTCCAGAAAGCGGTAAGGCTGCCGAAAATGGTAAATACCGCCGATTATGTAACCATCTACAATGAAGCGGCAGTAAACGATAACAAATATCTGCCTTCAAGCCTGCAGCGCAGCCTGATCAGCGCAGAGGATGCTGCCCGCTTTTCGGATATCAATTATCTGGATGAGCTTTTCCGCACCGCGCCGGTAAACTCGCATGAATTTTCCGTATCAGGCGGCAGCGACAAAAGCACCTATCTGGTTTCAGCATCCTTCTTCGATCAGCGCGGAATCATCAAAAGTACAGGTTATACCCGCGGAACCGCCCGCCTTGATCTGACCACCGAAGCCAGCCCCTGGCTGAAACTGGGACTCAGTATGCTGGCCGGTATGTCGGATAACGACATCATCGGAAGCTCGGGCGACGGTTATGGCGGAAACGGCGGAAGCGTCGTCAGGTATGCCTTTTTCAGGAATCCCGCCATTCCCGTGAAGTTTGACGACGGAACCTATGTTGACCGTCCGGCCGAATACTTCAGTGCGCAGATATTCGACTCCTATCTTGGCGACGGATTCAATCCCATCGGGATGACCTATTACAACGACAACAACCGCAAGGACGACAGTTATCTTGGCAAGGCTTTCCTTACTGCAAAAATTACTGACAAACTCTCGTTTACCACCAATTTCGGAATGGACTACAGGGCAACGGCGACCCGCCGCTTCAATCCCACCTGGGGAACGCTCAACCGCATCAATGCAAAGAACAGCCTCAATGTAAACAACGAGCGGATTTCGAACTGGACCGTGAACAATGTATTTAACTATGAAACCAGCTTCGGCGAGAAGCATAACCTCTCGGCAATGGCCGGATTTGAAGCCATTAAGAACAGCGGAAAGGCATTGTACGCCAGTGATATGGATTTCCCGGTACAGCAGGATGAACTGATCTTCATCGGCAACGGACTTGGTGAGAAGATTTCGGGACAGAGTGCTTTCAGCTCAACGCTGGCCTCTTTCTTTGGCCGTGCGAATTATGAATACAATGGCCGGTACTATATCTCGGGGACCCTAAGGAGGGACGGGTCTTCGAGATTCACCGGCAACAATAAGTGGGGTACCTTTTATTCGCTCTCAGCCGGATGGGTACTCAAGGAAGAGGCATTCCTGAAAAATGTTGACTGGCTGCAGAACCTGAAACTGCGAGCCGGCTACGGTGCCATCGGAAACCAGGAAATCGGCCTCTATGCATACAGCGACAGGATTTCACCCTATTTCAACTATCCGTTTGGCGGAGTTGCCGCCCCCGGATATGCCCAAACAGCACTGGGCAACGAAAACCTGAAATGGGAAACCAGCTATCAGTACAATGCCGGAGTTGATGCCGAGGTACTGAAAGGCGCGCTGGCATTCTCGGTTGACTATTTCTACAAGGTAACCGAAGATATGCTGGTTAAGGCTCCCAATCCCCCATCAACCGGATATGCCGATGCTGCCTGGATCAACAGCGGATCGGTTCTGAACAGCGGTGTGGAGTTTGAAGCGGTTTACAGAAAAAATAAGAAAGACTGGGGCTACTCCATCGGTGGAAATGCCGCACTGCTGCATAACGAAGTGCTGAAACTGGATGCACCGCTGTTCGGCGGAAGGGTGGAGTCGGGCATTTATGCCACCCGCACTGAAGTGGGGCAGCCCATCGGCGCATTCTACCTGCTTGAGATGGAAGGCATCTTCCAGAATGAAACCGAGATACTTTTATCAGCCTATCAGGGCAATAATATCCACCCCGGCGATGTTAAATTTAAAGACCAGAATGGCGACGGGGTCATTGATAACAACGACAGGGTATATATGGGCAGCGCCATTCCCAAAGTTACCGCAGGCCTGAACTTCAACGCTTACTACAAGGCTTTCGACCTCAGCCTCTTCTTCCAGGGAGCATTCGGCCATAAGATCTACATGCAGATCAATCAGGATATTGAAGGTTTCTACCGCGGATTTACCGTTACCCAGCGCTACTTTGATGAGCGTTGGACCGGAGAGGGTACTTCAAACACCCAGCCCCGTGCAGCATGGACGGCAAAATCGAACAACGCAAGGCCTTCATCACGCTTCCTTGAAGATGGCTCATACCTGAGGCTCAAGAATATGCAGGTGGGATATACTTTCGGCAACGGCCTCACTGAAAGGCTGAAGCTTGAGAAAGCGAGGATCTATCTCTCGGCTACCAACCTGCTGACATTCACCCGCTTCCCCGGCCTCGATCCGGAGATGACCGTAAGCGACAACTCAAAGGGTGAGGGCGACAGGGCAAACGGTATCGACTGGGGAACCTACCCCTCGGCAATGACTATGATGTTTGGCATTGATATAACCTTTTAATCCGACAAGGCCATGAAAAAGACAATAAACAGAGCAAAAGATAACTCAAGCCGCGGCTCAGTACTGAAGCATATATTCACCGGTACAGGTATCCTTTTGGTGATGGCGCTGACGCTTTCATCATGCACCGACTTCCTGACCGAAGACCTGCAGGGCAAC
This sequence comes from Bacteroidales bacterium Bact_23, assembly GCA_001603685.1. Lineage (GTDB taxonomy): Bacteria > Bacteroidota > Bacteroidia > Bacteroidales > Lentimicrobiaceae > Lentimicrobium. The sequence goes on along the minus strand of LUZO01000046.1, from coordinate 5,854 downwards.
TTCGCCAGCGAAACATTCTACAAAAACGATAAACAGGCGTTGCAGGCCATCAACGGAACATACAATGCCATCGCTTTTAACAGCTTCAACAATGCACTCTGGGTATTCGGCGATGTTGCTTCCGACGATGCGGTAAAAGGCGGCAATCCCGGCGACCAGGCTGAAATAACCTACATCGATGAGTTCAATGCCGACGCAAACAACGGCATCATCAACAATTACTGGTCATTCGCCTACGAGGGAATTTCGCGTGCAAATAATGTGATTGCCAATGTTCCTTCCATCAAAATGAATGAAACACTGAAAAACAGGATTATCGGCGAAGCGAAATTCATCAGGGCGTATGTCTATTTCAATCTGGTGAATATTTTTGGCGAAGTGCCCCTGAAGCTGCTGCCTCAACTCAGCAACGAAACCATCCATGTACCCCTTTCGGGAGTGAGTGAAATCTATCGTCAGATTGAAAAGGACCTATCGGAAGCTGCTGCCGTACTTCCCGAATCGTACGGATCTTCCGATGCCGGCCGGGTTACCAAAGGTGCAGCCCTTGGTCTGCTGGGAAAGGCTTGTCTGTATCAGGGCAAATGGCAGGAAGCGGTGAACTACTTCCACCAGCTTGAAGCCACCGGTGAGTACGGCCTTCTGGAGAATTATGCCGATAACTTCAAGGTAAGCCATAAGAACAGCAAAGAGGCGGTTTTCGAAATTCAGCATCTTACCGGTCAGAATCCCTTTATGGGTAATGTTCTGAATCAGTGGTTTGCACCGGCTGCAGAGGGAGGATACTATTTTAATGCGCCCACCCAGTCGCTGGTGAATGCTTTTGAGGTTAGCAGCAGCGGCGAGTCAGATCCCCGCCTGGATGCCGGCATCGGACGCGATGGCCATCCCTGGCTGAATGGCGAATTATTCAGCGCAGCATGGTCGCCTACGGGTTTCCTTACCAAAAAGCATCAGCAGCCGCTTTCGGAAGTGCCGGCTTCGCTGAAAGGCGACGGCGACCTGAATTATACCTATATGCGCTATGCTGATGTACTGCTGATGAAAGCCGAGGCATTCAACGAACTGAGCAATGCCGATTCCGCAAAAGCAAACCTGAACAAGGTAAGGCAGCGTGCCAGAAACAGTTTTGAAGGAACAGCCCCGGCTGATCTGCTCGCCGACATCACAACTTCAGACAAAAGTCAGCTTCGCACAGCCATTCAGAAAGAGCGCAGAACCGAACTGGCACAGGAATTCCACCGCTATTTCGACCTGATGCGCTGGGGCAAGGCAGTGGCTGAAACCGCGCTTGGTCAGGACTTCAAATATGAAACAAAAAGGTATCAACCCATTCCACAGGCTGAGATTGACGCCAATCAGGCCATCCGCTAAACGGAATAAACGGATGAAACCATAAAATGCTTCGAATTAAAACAATCAACCAAATTACAAACCTTAAAAATCCAAAAACAATGAAAAATTTAATGAAACTCCACACCTTGCTGCTGATGCTTTTTGTAGGGTCAGCGCTGATCCTTGGTTCATGCAAAGATGATGAGGATGAAATTATTGAAGGTGACAAAACAGAGCTGAATGCCTTGATTGCTCAGGCTGAAGCGCTTGCCAATGCCGCTACAACAGCCGATTACCCGCAATCCGCAATTGATGCGTTTAAAAGCACCCTTCAGACCGTAAAAACCGCTTCTGCCGACAAGCTGACCCAGACACAGATTAACAATCTGGTTGTACAGCTTACCGCAGCCATTGAAACTTTCAAATCACAGGCATACGGTTTTATTGACGAGTCGCTCTATCTCAATGCAGGCTGGCACTTTGATGAAGGTTCCGGTACTACCGCAACCGATTACTCAGCCAACCAGTTTGTTGCCACATTCTTCCGCGGAAGTGTTGCCGTATTGGGCAATGATGCTCAGATGCCCAGCTGGACAGACGGAGTAAAAGGTAAAGCCATTCATTTCAATGGTGGCGCCCACCTGGAGGTCCCTTACAACAACGCTTTCCTTCCCGCTGAAATTAGCATCTCGGTTTGGGTAAAACCCGACGAACTGTATGAGCATAACTACATCGTTTCGCAGAACTACTGGAATGGTTACAAGCTGCAGACACAGAGCGGCGGAAAGCCTTTCTTCACCTACAAAAAGGTTGATGGCGGTATCATCGATGCCGATAACGAAACCGATAACTCCATCAAGGTAGGAAAATGGAACCATATTGTTGTTTCCGTAAACAAAACCACCAAAGAACTGAAGTTCTATGTGGATGGTACCCTTACCAAAACCTGGACCGAAACCGATAAAGGCGTTGGCCCCCTGCTCCAGACCCTTGAAAATCCGCAGCCTTTCATCATTGGCGGTGTAGCTACCGATGCTGAACTTGCTGCCAACTTCATGGAATGGACTACAGCTGAAAACCTCGGCTATTTCAAAGGTGCAATCGATGAGCTGAAAATCTACAACATTGCCCTAACCGATGGCCAGGTATCAAAGCTCTATAATGATGAAAAACCGTAATTGGTTGGTTGGTTAATTAATAGTGTGTGAAGAGATGCCCGGCCAGCCCTGAGAAGGATTGACCGGGCATTCTTATTTTTCCGGCTTACGGAATGTTTGGAATGGTTATCCCTGAAAAAATTTAGGTCATGATAAAAAAAGTACTCCTGCAGATTTATCTGCTTGCCGGATTGGCAGCTTTCTCGCAACCCGGACAGCTTTCCATCAGCCGCATTGAGCAGATGCCCGATCTTCCGGCTCCGCTGGAAATAAGAGACTGGAAAGCAGTGGCAACCACCTATGATAATTTTGTCTTTGACCTGACTAAAACCGGGCAGTACCTGCCACTGAGCCGACTGGGGAATCAGGGGCAGTTCAACTATTCCGATAATATTCCGCTATTTCTCGATACCTATGTTGGCGCCTCAGCCCATCTGAATCAGGCGGAGGCAATCAACATCATACCCGCCATTGTCGGGGCATCGCTGGTGGGAGTTGATAAAAGCAGCCAGAACGGAGAGAACTGGGTTATGAAATCCAGGGATTTCTTCAACCTTAAAAATGGCCAGAGTGTCTATCTGAACAACTATATAACGACATCGGGCGGTGACTGGTGGTACGATCTGATGCCGAATATATATTTTTACCAGCTTAGGTCGCTCTATCCGGGTGTTGTGCCGGAGTTTGAAAATCAGTTTATTACCGTTGCCGACCGCTGGCTGTGGGCGGTTTGGCAGCTTGGCGGAAGCACCACTCCCTGGACGGTTCCCTACATGAACTACCGGGCATTTAACCTGGCCACCGGCCAGCCACTGACCACCGGAGTACCCGAACCGGAATCGGCTGGCAGTATTGCGTGGCTGCTTTACAACGCCTATTCCGAAACCGGAGCCAGAAAATATATGGAAGGCGCCCGGCTTGCACTCGATTTCCTGGCCGGCTGGGAAAGCAACCCTTCGTATGAACTTCAGCTTCCGTATGGAACACTGGCTGCTGCACGCATGAATGCGGTGGAAGGCACTTCCTACCCCGTTCAGAAATTTCTCGACTGGTGCTTCGACCGCGGCGCTTTGCGCGGATGGGGAGCCATCAAAGGTAACTGGGGAGGCTATGATGTTTCGGGGCTGATTGGCGAAGCCAACGATGGCGGCAATGACTACGCCTTCGTCATGAACGGCTTTCAGCAGGCGGCGGCACTTGCTCCCCTGCCGAAATATGACAAACGCTATGCAAAGGCAATAGCCAAATGGATGCTGAATCTGACCAATGCCAGCCGGCTGTTCTATTGGAATGCACTCCCTCAGGCGAACCAGGATTCCTACAACTGGGCTTCGGCCAATGATCCGGATGCCTGCATTCCCTACGAAGCCATGAAAGAGAACTTTGGCGGAAAGAAACCCTTTGCCACCGGCGATGCCATCCGGGGAGGATGGGCGGCTACCAACCTTTCGCTTTACAGCGGCTCTTCCGTGGGATATCTTGCTGCTGCGGTAAGTCAGACCAATGTTCCCGAAATCCTTCAGATAGACCTGAATAAAACGGATTTCTACGGCGACAGCGATCTGATCGGTTATCTCTTCTTCAATCCACTTCAGGATGCCCGGACAGTAAATATTGAATTGCCGGAAGGCACTTTCGGAATGTATGAAGCCATCACTGAGGAGATCTCTTCTGCATCCTTTTCCGGTCAGACTCAGCTCACCATTCCGGCAGGAGAGGCGAGGCTGGTAAGGTTTTATCCCTGGGGTACTGTTCCTGAAGCCAGGGAAGGCAGGCTGTATGTTGGTGATGCGGTTCTGGACTATCATTATCAGTATGACTTTTCGGAACATCTTAGGGTTAAGGCGCTCTCCGTAAGTCAGAATCCGCTTCTGGTATCGTCTGATTTCACCGCATATTGCGAAGCGGAGAACATGGCTCCAGGAGATGAAGTTACCTACACCTGGTATCTGGATGATGAACTTCTGCAAATCCAGGGAATTTCGCAACAAACACTTGTAGCTCCCGCAACACCGGGCAGTTATGTGCTGAAATGCATAATTTCTTCCGGTGGTCAAACGGCTCAGGACACCCTTCATCTGCATGTGGTGGACCGCATTCCCGTGCCTCCGGTAGTTCATGGTATTTCGATGGAAAGCCTTTATACAGCGGTGAACGGAAACAACTCATTTACCGCTCTGACAGAACCTGCGCCCGGTGAAATTCTTGAATACAGCTGGTCGGTGTCATTCGGTGAGCTGCAGCAAAGCAATGCCAATCCTGCCGCATGGAATGCACCTGACAGCCCCGGTTGCGGAACCGTTTCAGTTACCGTTACCAATCAGGATCTGCTTTCGACAACTGTAACTGCCGCTTTACTGGTAAAAGACACCACCCTGGATATGCGGCAGCCGTTGATCTGGTATCCCTTCGACCACGACAACAAAAATATGGCCTCCGACCGTTTTCATGCCACTGTGAGTGGAGCAGAAAAAACGGAAGATCCGCGGGGAATGGCATCTGCTGCCTACCGTTTTACAAAAGGGTCTGATATCATCTATACCGAGAACCACGCCGACCTGAATTTTACCGATGCGGTAAGTCTGAGTTGCTGGGTTAAGGTAGAACAGCTTGGCAGCGAGCGGTTTATCGTTTCGCATGGGTCGTGGCAGCAGCGCTACAAGCTCTCGGTTACCCCGGAAGGCTATTTGCGGTGGACGGTAAAATCCAGCACCGGTACCGCCGATCTCGACGGATCGGCACCCATTGAGCTGAACCGCTATTATCATGTTGCGGTACTCTACACCGGATACTCGCTTGAAATGTATGTGGATGGTACACTGGACACCTTTAAGCCGTTCTCCGGCGCAATTCAGGCATCAACCAAACCGCTGACCATCGGACGGATGGACAATACCGAAACGCTCTACTCGCTCCGCGGAAGCGTAGATGAGTTCAGGCTGTGGGATCGGGAAATTCCCATTCCTCAGATTGAAAAACTGAAAGATGAATGGGCAACACCTTACGGAATTGACGAGAATGAGCTGATTGCCGGCATCTGGCCCAATCCGGCAACTGATGAGATCTTCGTAAAATTTAAAAAGGATGAAAGGATTCACGGCATCTCGCTGATTTCCCTGGATGGCAGAGAGATAAAGAGTTTAAAAACAGACAGAAGCACCAATCATATTCAGCTCTCTGTTCGTGAACTTCCCGCCGGAATCTATTTTCTGAAGATTACCATAAGTAACGGACAGGTTATCAGCCGTAAGGTAATGGTAATGTGATGAGGTGAAAATTGGGGTTGGATTTCACCCAAATACAAATATTTATTAAGCTACTGTATATCAGATAATTTGACTTTTCATTGGTGGCTCTATGAT
>LUZO01000045.1 GCA_001603685.1 Bacteroidales bacterium Bact_23 | reverse complement strand
CTCAACGACTTCCATGCTTGGCTTGAGAATGCCGCCCTCACCACCGCCTTGGTCAACCTGGTACAGAAACGGGCTGTCTCCTATGCCCTCAACCAGTGGGACAAGGTCCTGCTTTCCTTCGAGAATGCAGAGCTGAAAATCGATAATAACGACTGTGAGCAATCTATCAGAGTCTACGTGCAGGGACGCAAGAACTGGGTGAACCACGGCAGCGATGACGGTGCCGATGCTTCCTGTCTGCTCTACAGCCTCATAGAGACGGCCAAGAAACAGGGATTGAATCCCCGCAATTATCTCGCCTATCTCTTCATGCAGGCTGCCAGGTACGACAACCTTGAGCTCACCGGTGAACAGCTTGAGCCGTTGATGCCTTGGAATGTGAAGCCGGAGGACCTGCAGATTGTCACCGATGAGATGAGCATGCTCTCCCAGGCCATGAGGCCTATAGAGAACGACTGATTTCTGATCATCATAAGGTTGAAATTCACGCATCTCACACTCCGGCCCCAATCATATCGGGTAGAGGAGTGTCAGGTTAGTGCGTTGTTGGTTTGACTGTTAC
>LUZO01000044.1 GCA_001603685.1 Bacteroidales bacterium Bact_23 | reverse complement strand
ATATGGTACCCGCACCCCCTAACCGGAGCTTGAAGGCCCCCGCCCCCCCTCGGCCCCGGATTCTATCTTCGCCTCTCTTTATCCCCCGGCCCCTCCAGAACCACCTCCACCTCGTCCCCGTCCGACAGGCCGAGGGCCTCCCGAAAGTTGACGGGCGCGACGAGCTCCAGAAGGGCCGCAGAGTAGCTCGTCCGCTCGGGCCGGACGATGGCCCCTCGGATCCCGCCGATCCTGACGGGGCGGCAGGGCGATCGAGCTTCAGGTTCAAGGTTCCCGGGAAGGGGAGAAAGCCGAGCTTCTCGGAGAACTGGCTCGAATAGCCCTTCATGGATGTGTAGCTCCGACCCTCTCCCAGGCCAGATGCGACCTTTCCGGTGATCCTCGCCCCCTTTGGATCATTGAAGGCGTTCTGGCAGTCTCCCGGCTCCGCATCCAGCCTCAGAACCCCATCCCCGGCGATCCTCGCCCTCTGCCTCTCGTTGGAGATCGAAGAAACCCCTCCTCAAATTTGAGATGCTGGCCTGATGGTGCGGGACTTTATATAATGTTTCTCACCGCGAAGCAGGGCCTTCGTGATAGCTTATTGGAGCCAGAATCGTCACGGAAGGATCGAGACGAAGAGCGACGAGCGAAGGGCCGAACATTTCGGCTTTCAGGGCTTTGCCGTGACCGACTCCGGGGTGAGCTTTCGAGGAAATCTCATGGAGACATCTTTAACTTTTCCCCCAAAACCACCGGCGGAAGTCCTATTAGGGTTCGGCATCTGAAGTTGCGAAATTTATGCAGAAAATGAAATCGGTTCAGGCCACGCCAAGCATTTCTGGACTCCCGGAGCATAGAAACATTTTTCATGGATGGTGACAGTATCTTTCTCGAGAGGATGAGGTGATGAGGCTGATATTATGCGTTCTGGCGCTGATGATGCTGGTGATCCCCGCATGTGGGCAAGAGACGGAAGAGGAGTATCTGGATGAAGGAGTCGCTCTCGCAATGCAGGGCAAGTACGATGAGGCGATCCAAGCGTTTGACGAAGCCATCAGGCTGGATCCTGAGGATGCTTTGGCTTGGAATAACAAAGGAGTTGCTCTTGCAATGCAAGGCAAGTATGACGAGGCGATCCAGGCTTATGACGAAACCATCCGCCTTTATCCGGAATATGCCGACGTCTGGTATTACAAAGGCCTCGCTCTCGCAGTGCAGGGCGAGTACGATGAAGCCTGCTTTCCGCATCAACCCTCCAATCCGTAGTATTTTTCACAATCTTGCCCTAACAGTCGAATAATCTTAATAATATTATCATTCAGATTCGCTATCTTCAGATGCATTTCACCATTAATCCACACTGTAAGTTCAGCTACCCCCATGAACAGAAAAGCTATCCACTTGAACGTTGGTTTTTGGGTAGGTTTCTTTAGCTGGTTAGGCATAGTCTCTCCCGTCTCCTGCATCCGTTTTCTTATCAGCCACTCCGCGATAGAATATATCATGAGAGTCAGGACCATTATCATGGCAAGAGCTTCAATCNNTATCTTTGAGGAATCTGAACCCTCTTTCAACCTCTCGCTGCCCTTTATAGTAGCTTAGAATCGTATCAGGATCTGTATTGAGGTCATTGGAGGCTAAAATGAACTTTCCTAGCTTTGATTTCCCTTTTAATACATTATCATAATCTAATTCTATCCCGCCCTCGATTAGATAGACCTCGATGAGCTTTTCTCCATTCTTAGGCCGACCCCTTTTCTTTTCCACCTTCTTGACCACTGATTTTACCGCTAAATCCTTGAATCTGTGTAACGGAAGCTGGTAGTCTACCTATACAGAGTTGATGTGGATGAAAACATCAACAAGGAACCGCATCCAATATGATGCCCCTATTGGTGGAGCAAATCAGATGCAACCGAACCTCCTCATGTCTCCGCGAGATCATGTATAGTGAGATCAACTCAGTTGCGGTGCACTACCCTCTGGCGAGATATAAACGAAAGATCAGGGCCTAAGGTCCCTTTTGATCGTCAGAGGAGGCGATCGAGTCGAGGGTGTATTCTGCGGCTCGTATGAACTCGTTTAAGCGATCGTTTACGATCTCTTCACTGTCCGCCTTTATGGAATATATCTTTGACCTCATATTTCCCTGATCAAACTCAGCCTGGAGTATACCCTGATCTTTTAGCTTATATAGCAGAGGATAAACGGCGCCTTGGCTCATAAATATGTTATATTTTTGAAAGATCGTTTTGATGAGATCGTAACCGCACATCGGCCGATCTTTTAAAGCACGTAGAATAAGAATATCTAAATTTGATTTTATTAATCGATTCATATAATGCTCAAAATACATTTTTTGCTTTGTGGTTAGATCACCATTGTTTACAGCATAGACATCTTCTGAATCCGTCATTTTAACCACGCAAATAATGACAC
>LUZO01000043.1 GCA_001603685.1 Bacteroidales bacterium Bact_23 | reverse complement strand
TAATGAGCCAATCCATTATTCATATAAAGAAGAAATGCTGAGTGTTTTACAAAAGGCCGTTGAAAATGGGGCCAACAAAGAAATTCAAACCAGGCATACTGAGAACATTAAGGATATGATAGGCAAGGATAGGATATTTGATTAGATGCATAAAAAAAGAAACCATTTCAGCCTACTTCAGAAATTTTGTTCGGTGAAATGAATGAAGTGCAAGGATTTAATCCCTGATAGCTCTGGAATGCAATGATGTTAAAAATATATTCAGTACATTTGGTACTGTCAATAAACTGAAAAACTGCCTTTGTTCTATTGTTAACTATAAACCGACTTCCATAATTCTTGTTAATGAATATGGCAATCTGACTGAAGGCAGATCATCAAATATGAGTATCGCATTCTGGTGAAATGTTATTGGTCATTGCCGGAAATTCCTGTGAAATTAAAGTTAATCAGTTAACTTATTTTAATTCAAAGAGATATGAAACTATTTAATCTGGATTTTATTGAAAAGACGGAAAGGCGTCAAAGTCCAATAGAAAGGATGGCTTTTACCGAAAAAACGGCAACCGACAGTTCGTTGGAAGCACAAAAGAAGGAAGAAAAGTTAAAGAAGGAGGAAAGAGAAAGAAATCTAAATGAAAGGTTAGGCACTCTTTCGGTAAACAAAGCCGAACCTTTTGATTTTGCAAAAGAGAGAATTATCGGCAATAATGATTTGGTGAGCATTAATTACCTGACATTGGGTTATATAGCTTCCAGAGCTGTTTGCAGAATACATGTTAAAAACATTAAAGGAGGTAATGAAGGGTATGGCACCGGCTTTTTGATAACTCCTGATTTATTACTGACAAATAACCATATACTTGCGGATAGCGGGTCTGCAGCGAACAGTTTTGCCGAGTTCAATTATGAATATAACCTGAAGGGAACCCCAGCAACCAGCATATTATTCGATCTTGATCCGGAAAAGTACTTCTACACAAATGCAGAACTTGATTACACTGTTGTTGCAATTAAATCTACCTCGAAAACCAGAAATCGGAGCATCAGTGAGTTTGGATATTTGAAGCTTTCTGAAGAACGGAATACAGTTGTGGTTTCTGAGTTTGTTTCCATAATCCAGCATCCGGGTGGCGGTTATAAACAAATAGCCATCAGGGAAAATGAGGTTTTAACCAAAGATGAGAACTATATTACCTATATGACTGATACTGCTCAGGGGTCGTCCGGTTCGCCCGTGTTTAATGATCAGTGGCAGGTAGTGGCGCTGCACCATAGCGGTGTTCCTAAAAAGGATGACAACGGTAACTATTTATGCAAGGACGGGGGTGTTTTTCAGCCAGGCATGGATGATTCATTTATTGATTGGATTTCGAACGAAGGAATAAATATTAGTGCCATTCTGGCGGATTTAAAAAGCAATAATATGCCAAATAGTCTTGTAAATGAGATATTTACACTGCCGGCCTTTAAGGCTGACGATACAGTGTCGGGACAGTCGCTGATTTTTGACCCGAAAAATATTGATGGCAGGAAACTTATATCCATAATTAACAACAAAATTACATTTCACATACCTCTGGAAATCTCGGTTGGGTTGGGAAGCGGACTGCAGTTAAGTGCAGGCAATTTTACGGCAATTGAAGAAGAACAGAAAACCTCCTACACAATTGATCCTGCAGTGAATCAGAAGTATGGCGACCGCAAGGGTTACGATGCAAGCTTTGTTAAAACATCCAAATTCAGGATAAAGATTGAAGACCTGGTAAAAAAGCAGGCAGATGTTTTAGCCCCGATCTGTAACCCGACATCAAAGAATAAGCATCTCTTACACTACTTCAATTTTTCAGTAGCCATTCATAAACACCGTAAATTATGTGTCCTGACGGCGGTGAATATCCATGGAGAGAAGCTGGAAAGCAATAAACGGGAAAATACAAAATGGATTCTTGATCCGAGAATGGATGAGAAATACCAGACCGGGCCGGAGGTGTATGATAAAAACGATCTGGACCGTGGCCATATGGTACGGAGACTCGATCCGGTTTGGGGTGCCAATGCGGATGCTGCAAATGATGATACCTTCCATTTTACGAACTCTGCTCCGCAGCATATGAACCTTAACCGGAAAACCTGGCTTAGCCTGGAAGATTATATCCTGAAAAATGCCGGAAAGGAAGGAGTTAAGGTTTCCGTATTTACCGGCCCCGTTTTTAGCGAGGATGATATTCCCTACCGTGGCGTGCTTTTGCCGCTGGAGTTCTGGAAAGTGGCTGCAGTAATCAAGGAAAACGGGGAGCCGTCGGTAACCGGTTATATGCTAAAACAACCTGATAATATTGAAGATTTCAGAATAGCAGAAGGAATACGGGAAGATGGCTTCGGGCAGTTTAAAACTTATCAGTTGCCTATACAGAAAATAGCCAGCCTGACAGGACTTGCATTTGATAAGTTCAAAGAATATGACCCATTGGCCGGGGTTGATTTTAAAGAATCCGCCAACCTGATTGAAATAACCAGCCCCCAGGATATAAAGCTTTGATAAACCGGTTTTACCAGACAAGCGGTTTTAGTAACAGACGGAGCGGAATACTTCATTTGTTGTGTTTTAGCCTCTTCTAATCTGCTGTTTATAAAAACTGCCTGAAAAAGCGTCCAAAATCGGGAATTGCTGTCAGGGCAATTGAATTTTCCTGTAAGTTTGACCTCCCAAAAACAGCAATTGGCCGCAATGGATAATTTTATTGTATCAGCCCGAAAATACCGCCCGGCTTCCTTTGCCACCGTTATCGGACAGCCGTCGATTACCAATACCCTGAAGAATGCAATCCGCAACAACCAGATTGCACAGGCATTTTTATTTACCGGTCCGCGGGGGGTAGGGAAGACCACCTGCGCCCGTATCATGGCCAAGACCATTAACTGCACGGCTCTGACACCCGAAGGCGAAGCCTGCAATCAGTGCGAATCGTGCGTATCGTTCAATAAATCCTCTTCATTCAATATTTACGAACTTGATGCCGCTTCGAACAATTCGGTTGACGATATCCGCAGCCTGGTTGAGCAGGTGCGCATTCCGCCGCAAACGGGAAAATACAAGGTATATATCATCGATGAGGTGCACATGTTGTCAACGGCAGCCTTCAATGCGTTTCTGAAAACGCTGGAAGAGCCGCCCGCTTATGCCAAGTTCATTCTTGCCACTACGGAGAAGCATAAAATTCTGCCCACCATTCTTTCGCGTTGCCAGGTGTTCGATTTCCGCAGGATAGGGGTGGAGGATATCGCCCATCACCTTGCCTGGGTGGCTGAGAGCGAGCAGGTTACAGCCGATCCGGATGCGCTCCACATCATAGCTCAGAAAGCGGATGGCGGTCTGCGCGATGCCCTCTCCATGTTCGATCAGCTGGTAAGTTTTGCCGGAAATGAGCTTACCTACAGCCAGGTGATCGAAAACCTGAATGTGCTTGATTACGACTATTATTTCAAAGTCACCAGTTACATTCTTCAGGGCGATGTGAGCCAGACGCTGTTGCTTGTAAATGAGGTGCTCGACAATGGTTTCGACGGCCAGCACTTTGTTACGGGACTGGGCGAGCATTTCCGCAACCTGCTGGTAAGCCGTGATCCTGAAACGGTTAACCTGCTCGAAACCAGTGCAAACATCCGTAACCTCTATCTTCAGCAGTCTCAATCGTGCCATCCCGCTTTTCTGCTGAAGGCACTCACCATAACCAACGAGTGCGACCTGAACTATAAGATCAGCAACAACAAGCGGCTTCACCTTGAAATTGCTATGCTGCAGCTTTGCAATCTGGCTTCGCCGATTCAGCCGCCGTCCAATCCGGCAGCAGCGCCCGTCGCGGCCAAAATGCCTGAAAAGCCGGCAACTGCTGCTCAGCCACCGGCACAGCAACCCGTACAGCCCCCTGCTCAGGTTCGGCCTCAGCCTCCGGTTGAGCCTCAGGCAAAAGCGGAGCCAACACCGGTGATACCCATTCAGCAGCCGGTTCCGGTGCCGGAACCACAGCCGGCAAACCGGGCAGCCGAGCCGGAAACAACTTATCAGAAACCGGCAGAAGAAGAGAAAAAACCGGCTGAAAAGAAAAGTTCATTTACCGGCATCAATGTTGGCGATCTGATGAAAACCGGCGGCGCAGCCAAAGCCGAAGAGAGCAGCGAGCCAGCGGGAGTGGCGGGGGAGAAACTGCCACCGGACCGGGAAGCTTTTAGTCAGGCAAGGCTGGAGGCGGCCTGGAAAACAGTGGCGGCCTCCTTTGAAGAAGAGTCGCCCAGTTTGTCCAATACCATGGCATTCAGAATACCGCAGGTAAATGACGATTACAGGGTTCAGGTGGCTGTGGGCAACAAAATTCAGGAAGGAGAACTTGTTGCAAACCGGCCGGGGATTCTGGAGCGTCTGCGCAAAGAATTGAAAAACTGGGGGATAACCCTTGAAGTTACCGTTGAAGAACAAACGATAACAGTCAAAATGCCTTATTCCGGAAAAGAGAAGTTCCAGCGGCTGGCTGAGGAGAATCCGGATATTATTCTGCTGAAAAACCAGTTGAATCTCGATATTGAGATATAGAAAAAAGGCTGCCCGTTTTGAAGGCAGCCTTTTTGAAGCTTAGTTTCTGAAAACGAGTCCGTCGCCGGCTCTGTCGAGGGTGATATCCACCTCTTTGCTGACTTCGCCTTTCAGGATTTTCTTCGACAACTCGTTCAGTACTTCGCGCTGAATTACCCTTTTTACGGGGCGGGCGCCATACTGCGGGTCGAAGCCCATTTCGGCTATCAGTGCAGCCGCGGCTTCGGTGTATTTCAGGCTGATTCCGTTGCCGGCAAGAATATCCTTCAGATGATCAAGCTGGAGCTTTACTACGCCATGGATCTCTTCCTCGGTCAGCGGCCTGAACATAATGATTTCGTCAATTCGGTTCAGGAATTCGGGGCGGATGGTTTTTCGCAAAAGTTCGAGAACCTCTGCCTTTGTGCTTTCAAACACCTTTTCTCTGTCTTTTTCTCCGAGGTCGGATGTGCGTTCGCTGATGATGTGCGATCCGAGGTTCGAAGTCATGATGATGATGGTGTTTCTGAAATCGGCGGTCCTTCCTTTGTTGTCGGTCAGCCGGCCGTCGTCAAGCACCTGAAGCAGAATGTTGAACACATCGGGGTGAGCCTTTTCTATTTCATCGAGCAGCACCACCGAGTATGGTTTGCGCCTTACCTTTTCGGTAAGCTGTCCGCCTTCGTCGTAGCCCACATATCCCGGAGGCGCTCCGATCAGCCTTGATACGGTGTGCCGCTCCTGATACTCCGACATATCTATTCTCACCATGGAGTTTTCGTCGTCGAACAGAAACTCTGCCAGCGCCCTTGCCAGCTCGGTTTTACCTACTCCGGTTGTGCCAAGAAAGATAAATGAGCCGATGGGCCGGCGGCTGTCCTGCAGTCCGGCACGGCTGCGGCGGATGGCATCCGAAATGGCCTCTATCGCCTCATCCTGGCCGATTACCCGTTTGTGAAGTTCATCTTCCAGGTTCAGCAGTTTTTCTCTTTCGCTCTGCAGCATCCGGTTTACCGGTATGCCCGTCCAGCGCGAAACCACCTCGGCAATCTCTTCCGAGCCAACCTCTTCCTTGATCAGCGCCGAAACCGACTGCATTTCGGCGAGCTGTTTGTTCAGCTCACTTAGTTTCTGCTCTGCTGATTTTATCAGTCCGTAGCGGATTTCGGCTACGCGGCCGTAATCGCCTTCGCGTTCGGCCCGTTCGGCTTCGAAACGGTACTGCTCAATCGATTTCTTGGTCTGCTGGATGGCATCAACCACCTCTTTTTCGGCTTTCCACCTTCCGGCAATGGTATTCCGCTCTTCCTGCAGGTTAGCCAGTTCGCTGCCGATGGCTTTCAGCCTCTGTTCGTCGCCTTCGCGCTTCATCGCCTCGCGTTCTATCTCCAGTTGTTTGATGTGGCGTTCCACCTCGTCCAGCTCTTCTGGTACCGAATTGATCTGCAGCCTGAGTCTTGCGGCGGCTTCGTCAATCAGGTCGATTGCCTTGTCGGGAAGGAATCTGTCGCTGATGTAACGGTGCGACAGTTCCACGGCGCTGATGATGGCTTCGTCCTTGATTCTCACCTGATGGTGGGTTTCGTAACGCTCCTTAAGTCCCCGAAGGATGGAGATGGCGCTCAGCGTATCCGGTTCGTCAATCATTACGATCTGGAAACGGCGCTCGAGGGCCTTGTCCTTTTCAAAGTACTTCTGATATTCATTCAGCGTGGTTGCTCCTATGGCGCGAAGTTCGCCGCGGGCAAGCGCCGGTTTCAGGATGTTTGCGGCATCCATGGCGCCGTCGCCGCCTCCGGCTCCGACCAGGGTGTGGATTTCGTCGATAAACAGGATAACCTCTCCGTCGGATTCGATCACCTCTTTGATGACGCTTTTCAGCCTCTCTTCAAATTCGCCCTTGTATTTGGCGCCGGCAATCAGAGCCCCCATATCGAGCGAGAATATCTTCTTCGTTTTCAGGTTTTCCGGCACATCGCTGTTGATGATGCGGTGTGCAAGCCCTTCGGCGATGGCGGTTTTACCTACGCCCGGCTCTCCGATCAGAATGGGGTTGTTTTTGGTGCGTCGCGAAAGAATCTGCAGCACCCTTCTGATCTCCTCATCACGGCCGATTACCGGATCGAGCTTGCCGTTTCGCGCCTGCTCGTTGAGGTTCAGGGCATAGCGGTTCAGGGCGTTGAACGAGTCTTCTGCCGAAGCGGTATTTGCCTTTGAGCCTTTGCGAAGGTCGGCAATGGCCGATTTCAGGTCTTTTTCGTTCATACCGGCCTGTTTCAGCATATCCGAAACCTGATCACCTGCCGAAAGCAGCCCAAGCATTATGTGCTCAATGGAAACATACTCATCCTTCATCGCCTGTGCTGCCGAAATGGCATTTTGCAAAGCCCTTGAGGCGGCATTGCCCAGATAGGGTTCACCGCCGCTTACTTTCGGAAAGCGCTGTATCATTGCATCGAGCGTGCGGCCTATGTTGGTGGTGTTTACCCCCAGCTTACCGAAAAGAAAGTTTACGATGTTCTCATCGGTCATCATCAGCGCTTTCAGCAGATGTGCAGTTTCAATTGCCTGCTGATTCTGACCGGCAGCCAGTTCGCCTGCCGCCTGAATGGCCTGTTGTGATTTTATGGTAAAATTGTTCAGATTCATATCTTTTTTTTTCTCCTTTCATGCTATTTGATAGCGGACAGGTAAATTACAAAAGTCCTGCCATGTTAAAAAACGGTTACATATACGACAAAATGACATATCTAACTCTTCCTGTTTGCCGGAATGACATAATACTTTTTTTTTATATTGGTGCAAATACCGAAAAAGCCTCTTACCTTTGTGCTTTCAAAGCAAACCGATTAATACAAAGGTTATGGCAAACAGACTCATGGATCCCATCGGCCGGCTGATGGGGCTTCGCTACAAATCGCATCCCTGGCATGGTGTGGATATAGGTGAGAATGCACCTGATGTTCTTACTTGTTTTGTTGAAATGGTTACAACCGATACGGTTAAGTATGAGGTTGACAAAGTGTCGGGGTATCTGAGGCTCGACCGGCCGCAGAAATATTCCAATGTTCTTCCGGCGCTTTACGGATTCATTCCCCAGACATTATGTGCAAAAAAGGTAGCCGAATATGCAACTTCCAAATCCGGCAAAAAGGATATTGTTGGTGACGGCGATCCGCTTGATGTTTGCATCCTCACCGAGAAAAGCATTGTACACGGCGATATCCTGGTTCATGCCATTCCGATTGGCGGTTTCAGGATGTTCGATGGTAACCAGGCCGACGACAAGATCATTGCCGTTCTGAAGAATGATGCCGTTTACGGTAACTATTCCGATGTGGAAGAACTGCCCGCTCAGATAGTCAAGCGCCTTGAGCATTACTTCCTGACTTACAAGGGGTTGCCGGGCGAAGAGCTCAATGTGGAGATTACCCACACCTACAATGCCAAGGAGGCGCGTGAGGTGATAGAAGCATCAATTGACGACTATCGCATGAAGTTCGAGAACCTCGATTCCATGCTTTCGGAAGTATAGCCATCCGGTTTCATAAAATCAGGAAACTATCCGCATAGGGCGGGAAGCCGCCGTTATAACTGCCATGACTTCAAAATCACTGAAACACACGCTGGTACTGGGTGCAAGCCTCAATCCATCACGATATTCGAACATCTGCATCAACGAACTGGTTGCTTACGGATTTCCGGTGTCGGCGGTGGGGCTGCGCACAGGCGAGGTGGCTGGCGTGGAGATAAAAACGGGAGAACCGGAGTTTAACGGAATTCACACCGTAACCTTATACCTGGGCCCCGAAAATCAGGTGCGCTTCTACGATTACATCCTCCGGTTGAAACCGGAACGCATCATTTTTAATCCGGGGACATGGAATCCGGAGCTGGCCGAACTGGTTGAAAAACAGGGAATAGCAACGGAGCGGAAATGCACCCTGATGATGATTTCAGGCGGTTATTACTGATAATTAGGCTTTCATCACACGAAAACATTAGTTTTTCCGTTATCAGGCTGATAAAAAGATTTTTCAGTAATTTAGCCCGCTGATAAAGTAACTACACAGTTCACGCCTGCAGGCCGCTGATTACGGAATTTAACCAGCTTAATGAAGAGACCAGTTTTATTCAGAATTATATTCACAATGGTTGCGGTTTTTCTGCTGATTGCCGGAAACACCGTCCGCAGCCAGATTAATGTTACCGGAATCCCCGGCGGGCTGGAGTGTCCGAAATCGCAGTTGGTATTGCCTGTGATGGTTACTTCGGTCGAAAATGTGGATTCCATTTCACTTACCCTTACTTTCCCGCCCCAAACGGCTGCATATCTTACCTATCGCCAACTGCATCCCATGTTGCTGACCGGTTTCTCGAATGTGGAACTGAGCGACTCGAAAATCGTATTTACCTGGAAATCATCCGCTCCCATAAGCATTGCCAATGATAAGCTGCTGGAACTGGTTTTCAGAACCGGCACACAGCCGGGAACAATTGCCTGGGATGAACCGGTGTGTTACTACAGGCAGGCGGATGGCGGACAGATGCCGTCGGAGTATGTGAATGCCGACATAGAGCTGTTCCCCTCGCTGTATGTTGAGATTGAGGAGATTGATGCAACCTGTTCCGGCCGCTGCGATGCCAATATTGCCGCATTCGTGACCGGTGGTGCCAAACCGTATCAGTATCTGTGGAATGGCGAGCCGGTACCGTTCGACAGCATTAAAACCGGTGCATGCAGCGGCTACAACAATCTTAATGTCGCCGATGCCAACGGGTGCGTGCTGGATACCAACTTCAGGGTGTCGGAACTGCCTTCTACAAAGGTTGAAGTGGAAACCCATCCCGATACGGTTTATATCCAGAATCCGACGGTCAGGTTTTCATTTACTGAAGATCAGAGTGTTGTGGAGTGGCTGTGGGATTTTGGCGACGGCTCTCCGAAGTCGAGGGAAAGGAATCCTATGCATACCTATTCTACTGCAACAACTCCCGACCTTGAAGCTTATGAAATAAAACTGCGCGTTGTGAACAACCACGGCTGCGATACCCTGATTATCTTCAGAATACCGGTGAGTGAAACTAAGTTGTTTATTCCCAATGTGTTTACGCCAAATGGCGATAACATTAATGATCAGTTCAAGATTGCCAAGGTGAACGATGGGGGAAGCAGCAGCGGAAGCAACTACATTCCGGTAACGCTGGAGTTTTTACGCCTTGAACTGGTGGTGTTCGACCGCTGGGGCCGGAAAGTGTTCGACGACAGCAATTATAAAAACGACTGGGACGGTGGCAATGTACCCGACGGTACCTATTATTACAGGCTAAACACCTTTGGCTATTTCAAAAATGAAAGCTACAAAGGTGCGGTAACCATTCTTCGCGGAAACAGGAAATAATTCCTGAAACAGGAACTATTCCGTTATCACTTTCCGCTGAAATCCATTCTTTTTGTTTCGCAGTGCTCAATGGCTGAAAGCTCTTTTTCGAGCTTGTTCCATTCGTTTTCATCGCCGATCAGCTCAAGCAGAATCAATCCGCCCGGTTCGCTGTGGTCGTCATCCGTTTCATGAAGTCCGAGACGGGTGCGAATGGAGCAGCCAAAAGTAGTCAGCACCTTTTGAACTTTTTCGGCAACTTCGTCACGGTTGCCCACATTGATGCCAAGAATACGCCTTTTCATTTTGTTTTCGTATTAAAGTTCAAACGACATTTTCTGCATTTCTACTCCGCCAATTTCTGAAATCTCGGTTTCAAAGGCTTGCCATTCATCACTTTTACCGGTAAGCTGAAGAATGATGAAACCCATTCTGCTGCATGTGTCTTCGCTCAGCTCATGAAAACCGAGCCTTGATTTTATCAGGTGAGCGTATTTGTTCAGGGCGAGCTGCAGTTTACCTGCTTCTTTAATCCTATCTCTGATGAGTAGTCCGATGATTCTGGTTTCTTTCATATCCTGTTAATTAAGTCGTGATGAATCAGAAATAGATGTCGCGTTCGCCTGCCTTCACCCTGTCGAGTCTGCTTTTCAGTTCGGCTGCATTTTTCTCATCGGTTTGCTCTCGCAGGTCGTTCAGGTTCTTTTCGATTACCTTCCATCCGGCAGCTTTTGTATCGGCGGGAGCGTAGTCTTCGAGGTATTCGGCCAGGGTAAGCATGGCATTGGGTGAGCAGAAGCGCTTGATGAATCCGGGAACCGAAAACTCCATGAAGTGCTCACCGGTTCTGCCACGGCGGTAACATGCGGTGCAGAAGGATGGGAGGTAATCGTTTTCGAGGAGCTCATCGATTACCTCATTGAGTGAGCGGTCGTCGTTGATCTGGAACTGCTCGCGGTTGAGGTCCTGCTCCTGATTCAGCGAGTCGGAATAGGCGCCCAGCTCCAGTTTGGTGCCGCCGTCGATCTGCGATACGCCGAACTGAATTACTTCGTGCCTGAGTTTGGGATTCTCCCTTGCCGTAAGAATCATACCGGTGTAGGGGACTGCAAGCCTGAGAATGGCAACCAGCCGTGCAAAATCTTCGTCGTTAACCGTATAATCTTTCCCAAGATCAAGCATTGAGGCGTTCTGAATGCGCGGGAAGGAGATGGTGTGCGGACCGACATGATAGCAGGCTTCCAGATGGTTGGTGTGGCGGATGAGGCCCATTACCTCGTAGCGCCAGTCGTACAGTCCGAACAAAGCGCCGATTCCCACATCGTCGAGGCCGGCTTCCTGAGCACGGTCGAGCGAAGTGAGCCTGTAGTTGAAATCCCTTTTCTTGCCGCCCAGATGGTAGGTTTTGTAAATCTCGGGGTGGTAGGTTTCCTGGAAAATCTGGTAGGTGCCGATGCCGGCCTCTTTCACGATACGGAATCCGTCGATATCGAGAGGAGCGGCATTGATGTTTACCCTGCGGATTTCGCCCGGACCTTTCTTGATTCCGTACACCAGCCTTACATTATCGGCAATGTATTCGGCATTGTATTCGGGATGTTCGCCGTAAACGAGGATAAGGCGCTTCTGGCCGTTATCTTCCAGCGCCTCAACCTCGCGCACAATCTCCTGGTCGGTCAGGGTTTTGCGGATGGCCTCCTTGTTCGATGCCCTGAATCCGCAGTATTTGCAGTTGTTGGTGCATTTATTTCCGATGTAAAGCGGAGCAAACAACACAATACGGTTACCATAAACGCGCTTCTTCAGCTCGCGGGCACCTTCCTTAATCTCTTCAATCAGTTCAGGGTCGTTGGCATTGATCAGCATGGCTGTCTCCCTGAGGGTCAGCCTGTTTTTCTCAAGCGATTTGGCAATCACATCGCGGACTGCCTGTTTATCCGGTTTAGTTTCATTCAGGATGTCCCACAATTCATCAGGATCGATAAAAGGCTTCATCCTCTGATCCGGAATGCGGCATTTTTCAGGTGTAAATATCATTATATATTGATTTTCAGTGGTTTATACTGAGTGGATTTTCTACTGCAAAGATAGTATTTTCCGGCCTTGAAAATCATATCCATCTTTATAAATATCGTCTAAATAACGCAATCAGCTTATTTCAACAATCAGGTTGTCGTAGGCGAGCCTGATATGCCCGGGCAGCTTTTTCTCCACTTCGGCATGAAGCCCCAGAAAGTGGCTGATGTGGGTAAGGTACGCCCGTTCGGGTTTCAGTTCTTCGATCAACTGAAGGGCTTCGCTCAGCGAAAGGTGCGAGATATGCTTTGAGTTTCGCAGCGCGTTAAGAACCAACACCTTCGACTTGTAAATCTTGTGTTTCTCCTCGTCGGGAATCATGCTGGCATCGGTGATGTAGGTGAGGCCGCCGATGCGGTAGCCAAAAACCGGCAGTTTGTTGTGCAATACCCTGATGGGTAAAATTTCAGTAGGGCCGATGCTGAATGCCTGATCGTCGATTTCATGAATGGTAAGCTGAGGCGCGCCGAAAAAACGGGTTTCGGTAAAAATATAGGGGAATTCCGTTTTTATCGCTTCCATCACATTCGCCGATCCGTATATGGGGATGTTTTTGTTCAGGATGTAGTTGAATGCGCGTACATCATCGAGTCCGGCAATGTGGTCGCGGTGCTCGTGCGTGAAAACCACCGCCTCTATATCTTCCACATTCTGCTTCAGCATCTGAAACCGGAAATCGGGGCCGCAGTCAATCACAATGTTCTGATTGTCAACATTTACCATTGCCGAAGTACGAAAGCGTTTATCGCGCGGGTCAGATGATTTGCACACCGGGCAGTTGCAGGCGATTACCGGCACCCCGATGGAGGTTCCGGTTCCGAGAAAGGTGAGTTTTATGGGGCCTGAACTGCTCATAATGATGGTCTTAGTATATTAGTTCTTCCACTTCGGCCAGGTCGGACTGAAGCTGTTTGACCATAGAGTCTGCATCGTTGAACTGCAACTCCTCTCTGATCCGTTTGGCAAAGAATACGGTTGCCGTTTTTCCGGTAAGATCGCTGTCGTAGCCAAACAGATGGATGTCGATGTTTATCGCGTTGATGTCCCTGATTTCGAGCGGAAGCGAGTTTTTGATATTCAGAATGCCTTTGTAGAATTCGCCGTCAACCAGCACATTCACGGCATAAACCCCGTCGCAGGGAACGAGCTTGTTCTCTTCGGTTATCTTTACGCGCAATGTCGGGAAGTTGATGCTGCGGCAGGTTTCGCTGCCTGGAAACAGCTCGCTGACAATGATGTAGTGATGGTCGAGGTAGGCGTTTGCCCTTTGTATTTTGCCTTCGAGCAGCGCCTTGCGTATCAGCGTTGAGCTGACCGTTTCGTTGTGGATGTCCTGCTCGGGAATCTCTTCGACGCCAAAATTGTAATATTGCCCCAGCTCGTACAGGTAGTCGAAATTTCCTTCGCGGTTGTGGCCGAAATGGTGGTTGAAGCCGATTACCACCTTCCTCGCATTCAGTTTCCCGACCAGAATGTTCCGGATAAAGTCGATGGAGCTTATCTGCGAGAATTCCCGGGTGAATTTCAGGATGATCAGGTGGTCGAGCCCCGTTTTGCGGAGCAACTCCACCTTTTCGCGCTGTGAATTGATCAGCAGCAGCGTTTTGCCGGCGGTGTCGGGAAACAGCACTTTTCGCGGATGCGGGTGAAAGGTGATGAGTACCGATTCGCCGCCAATGCTGGAAGCGATTTCGCGCAACCGGTTCAAAATGGTTTTATGACCGATGTGGACACCGTCGAACGAGCCGGTAGTCACTACCGGATTGCGGATTGAAGTGATGGAATCCAGATCATAATATATCTTCATCGCTCTATCCTGACAGAAGTTTTACGGTTTTTTCACGAAATAGGCAATTTTTTCCAGACTGGTAATCATATCGTACTCCTGCAGATAGACATGCGCAGGAACATTCAGTGCCTTGGGCGAGAAGTTCAGAATTCCCCTGATTCCGGCCATAATCAGCTCTTCGGCCACCTGTCCGGCCGCATCGCCGGGCACCGAGATTACCGCGATGGAGATATCTTCGCGCCTGATAACTTCCGCCATCTGGCTGCTGTGGTAGCAGTGGACTCCCGCATAGATGCGGTCAACCTTTTCGGGATTGCTGTCGAAAGCGGCTACTATCGAAAGTTTTGTGCGTTTTCCGCTAAAGTAACCGATAATGGCCCTCCCGAGGTTACCAATGCCGATTACGGCAACCTTTTGTCCTTCGCGGGTGTCGATGATCTTGCCGATGATGTCGATCAGCTCCTTTACATCGTAGCCCTGCCTCAGGGTACCGGTGTAACCGATCAGCATGATGTCGCGCCGTACCTGTACAGCCGTGATATGAAGCAGGTTGGCTATTTCGTGCGAAAAGATGTGGTGCTTGCCGCCGGAGTAATAGTTCATCAGCGCCCGGCGGTACTGGCTCAGCCTTTCTACTGTTTTATCGGGTAGTTTTTTCATTGTTCAGTGTTTCAGTTTATTGCAGTTCGTTCCAGCGGGAGGATTATAGTAAAGGTTGTTCCCTGATCAGGTACGCTATTCACTTCAATATCACCATGATACATCTCTGTAATCTTTTTGATGATTGAAAGCCCCAGTCCGGAACCGGTGATGTTTTTGGTTTTTGGATTTTTAATGCGTACGAAATCCTGGAAAAGCGAACTCTGCTCTTCTTCCGACATGCCGATGCCTGAATCTGACACCTGGAGCCTGATGTTTTTATCGTCCCGATGGATGAAAACATCCACGCGCCCGCCCTGTTTGTTGTATTTTATCGCATTGGATATCAGATTGTTGAAAATAATTTCAATCTCTTTTGCATCAGCCTCCATAATAACGCTCTCTTTGGTGTTCAGATAGACATCCACATCTTTCTGAATGGCGTAGGGGCGCATGGTATCAATGGAGGTTCCGGCAATTTTGGTGATGTCAACTTTCTGCAGGTTCTGGGTGGGTTTCCCCGATTCGATTTTCGTGAGGTCGAGCAGGTCCATAATCAGCCCGCGCATGCCGCTTATCCTTTCTAGCGAGCGGTCGATCATATCTTTGTAGCTGTCCACATTATCGCCAAACTGCTTCTCCTTCATGATGTTAAGGTAGCCTTCAATGGCATTCAGCGGGGCTTTCAGTTCGTGCGACAGTACCGAAAGGAACTGGAAGCGGATAAGTTTGCCTTCCTTATTCAGCTTTTGAGTCATCCGCTTCAGGAAGAGCTGTTTGGTGATGTTTTCGAGCGAGCCTCTCAGCTCCTGCGGGGTAAACGGTTTCGGGATGAAGTCGTAAGCTCCGTCGCGGGTGGCTTTTACGGCAAGTTCAAGCGATGCGTATGAGGTAATCATCACAACCACAATGTCGTAAAGCTTTTTCTTGACATACTCCAGCACCTCAATGCCCTGAATGCCGGGCAGTTTATTGTCGAGGAGGATGATATCGGGCATTTCGCTGTCGATAATCTCGATGGCCTCTTCGCCTGTGGCCGCCTCCAGAACAATGTACTCTATAAATTCATCCATAAACGGATAGTCAACCTTGAAGTTTTGAAGAATTCGCCTGGTACCCATGCGGATTCCCGGTTCATCGTCAACTACCAGCACTTTATACGACGCCATTTCTCAGATTTTTAACAATTTATTGATTTCTCTCTGCAGTTGATCGGCCCTGATTCCCTTGTCGAGAAAAAGGTCGGCCTTGATCCACTGTTTGTTTTCATCCGACTTGATATCGAAATTCATTCCGGTTTCGGCAGTTACCGCTGTTGCAATAATGATGGGCACATCCGGATATTTACGCTTGATTTTGTAGGCCAGGATAAAACCGCTGTCTTCGCTCTCCATCATCAGGTCGAGAATGGCAAGGTCGGGCCTGACGGTTTCGATAATGGATTCTGCCTCTTTCTGGCCATCAGCCGTAATCGTTTCGAAACCAAACTGTTCCACTTTCAGCTTCATCTGGAACAGATAATCCATGTCATCGTCAACAATTAAAACAGTCTTTTTCATTTTGGTCATTTTGTATGGAAATTCAGATTTTTCTTTAGTTAATTAATTGATTTTTAACTCATCCCATATCTGGGAAGTACAATGGTGAAGGTGGTGCCGGTTGGTCCTCTGGATTTGTCAGCATTCGAGTTGAATGAGATTTTGCCTTTGTGCATCTTTACTATACCATATATAATAGGCAGCCCCAGTCCGGTGCCTTTACCAATGGGTTTGGTGGTGAAAAACGGCGTAAACAGCTTGTTGTGGTTCTCCTCCTCAATTCCCGATCCGGTATCGGCTATGTTTATGGTCACATTGTCGTCGGTATCACTCATGATTATGCTGATGGTGCCTCCCTCTTCGGGCATTGCTTCGCCGGCGTTTTTCAGCAGGTTGGTGAATACCTGTGTCATCTGGTCGAAATCGAGCCTGATTACAGGATTCATAATGTTGGATTCGAGTGATATCTTAATATTTTCGGGTAGTACCACCGAGCTGATCGAGTGTTCCATCAGGCGGTTTATGTCGTTTTCCTCATAATTTACCTGGTTTTTGCGTGCAAAGTTCAGCAGTCCGCCCACGATTTTCTTGCAGCGTTCCGCCTGCTCGGCTATCAGCTCAAGGTCGTTTCTGATCGGGTCGTCGGGTGCGGCTTCATCCTTCAGGATGTTGCTGTACATAGTGATGATCCCCAGTGGGTTATTCAGTTCGTGGGCAATTCCGGCCGAGAGCTGTCCCATTCCGGCCAGTTTCTCCGATTGCCGCAATGCCTCCTGGGCGCTGGCCAGTTTCTCGTTCGATATGTTCAGCTCGTCGATGTAGTTGTGCAGTTTTTCGATGGTGTAGGGGAGGCACATTTCATGCTCGGCCAGGCCGCGGATGATGGCGATGGCGTGCTCCTCGCACGATTCATAGCCGCAGGCGCCGCAATCGAGGTGATCCTGAGGGCCGAATTTTCCCATTTTATTCAGTACCTCTTCAATCTCCTTGCTTACCGGCCGGTCGAGGCGCATATCGCGTCTGGTAAATTCGCAGTACAGGTCGATGGTGGAGTAGAGTTCATAATCTTTCTCCCATTGCTCCATATCCATCTCCTCCAGTTTGTGGATGACATAGTCGCTAACGCTGGCGCGTTTTCTGAATCTCCGGCTGAGTGATGAAAGAAACGGATAGGGCGACATTCCCGGCCCCATGATGCAGCCTTCGCAGCACAACAGTTCCAGATGCTCCTGCGAGATCTGGCCGTTCTCAAATTCACGGATGGCTTCCTGAAAGTCGCTTCTTCCTTCGGCAACAATGACATTCCGCTCAAAAATATCCTCCTTCACGCCCACGGTATTCAGCAGCCCCCTGCTCACCGGAAAAATGGCGCCCCTGCCGCCCATTGGCGGATCGAAGTCGGTTGGGATTACATCCGCCGGTTTCAGACCATGCTGACTGATCATCTCCCTGAGTTCCCGGTAGGTGAGGGCAGCATCCACTTCGGGCGATTCATCCTTTTTCGCAATGCAGGGGCCGATAAATACAACCTTAAGGTTGCTGCCGTACTTTTTGCGCATTACCCGGGTCATGGCCACCATAGGCGAAACGATGGTCGCCAGCGAATCCACCAGATTGGGATGATAATACTCGATGTATTTTACGATTGCCGGACAATCGGATGAAATGGCAGGCGGCAACTGCTTCGACTGAAGGATCTTTTTGTATTCGCCGGCAACCAGGTCGGCGCCGAATGAAACCTCGGCTACATAGTGGAATCCAAGCTCCCGGATTATGGAAACCAGCAGGCGATGATTCTTAATCTCGGCAAACTCGGCCGGAAAACTGGGAGCGACAATGGCGGCCACTTTATTGCCACTGCCAATCAGCTCTTTAACCTTATCAATCTCTTTGCGGAAAACCTTGGCATTCTGACTGCAGACCTTTACACAGTTCCCGCATCCAATGCATCGTTCGGCAATAACTTCCGCCTGGCCGTTTATAATTTTGATGGCCTTGGCAGGACACTCGCGCACGCAGGTATAACATACCCGGCACCGTTCTCTGATGGTGGTAACCAGCTGGCGTTTCGGGGTTATTTCTTCGATACTCATAGCATTGGTTTTTTAATCTTACAACGACACTTCCCTCTTTTTGTATGAGGTGTGCAGAAGTTTCATGCTTTGTTCGCTCAGCGGCTCGCCCAGAAATTCCCTGTAAAGCTCGATGATAGCCGGGTTCTTGTGAGCCATTCTGATCGGTTCCTTGTCATCCTGGTCGTAAATTGCCTTAATTCTGGCTTTTACGGCTGAAGGATCGTCAACAATGGGCTGGCCGCCGCCGTTTACGCATCCGCCCGGACAAGCCATAACCTCGATGAAATGGAGGTCGTTTCTGCCGTTCTTGATCTCTTCAATAAGCCGTGCCGCCTGATTAACGGTACTTACGGCAGCAAAACCAAGCTTGTAATCGCCGATTTTCAGCTTTACTTCCTTGCAATCCTTGTTAACCCGCAGTTCGCTGATGCGTTTGTGGTCAAACTCCTTTCCGGTTAGCTTGTAATGCAGGGTGCGGATTAACGCTTCGGTAACCCCGCCGCTCACGCTTACCAGTTTGCCTGCCGAACTGTGGACATGGAACGGAATGTCGGGTAGCTCGTGATCGCCCTGATGGATATCAATGCCATTCAGGCGGATAAACTGAGCAATTTCGCGGGTGGTGAGTACGGCGTCCACATCGCTGATGCCCTTAATGGTCATCTGTTCGCGCTGTGCTTCGAATTTCTTGGCCGTGCACGGCATGGCCGAAACGGTGTAGAGGTTATCAATGTTGATGTGGTAGGTTTTGCTGTAATAGCCGGCAATGATGGCGCCCAGCATCTGCTGCGGCGATTTGCAGGTGGATACATTCGGAATCAGATCGGGCTGCCACTGCTCCATGTATTTTATCCAGGCGGGACAGTCGCTGTTGAACATAGGCAGTTGAAGGTTGTTCTTCAGACGGTGCTCAAATTCTGCAGCCAGCTCCATAATGTAGAGGTCAACGCCGAAAGCGGTATCGAAAACCTTGTCGAAGCCTGTTTTGCGGAGTGCGGCATTCAAAAGACCGTTGATGTCCTTTCCCGCCTTAAGTCCAAACTCTTCGGCCAGGCTGATTGAGATGGTGGGGGAGTACTGTATAACCACATGAATATCCTTGTTGTGAAGTGCATTCTGCAGGTCGGAAGAGTGGCGCTTTTCGTGCAGGGCGCCTGTGGGGCATGCCATAATGCACTGTCCGCAGGTTATGCAGCTCGAAAGGTTCATCTGTTTGTTGAATGCCGGCCCGATGATGGTTTTGTTTCCTCTGCCGATAAATCCCAGCGTGGCGGCGCCTATCACCTCTTCGCAGGTTCTGACGCAGCGGCCGCACAAAATGCATTTGGCGGGGTCGCGGATGATGCTCGAGCCCGAAGGGTCGGATTTGTATTTGTTCTTTTTGCCGACAAAACGGCGCTCTCGCACATTCAGTTGCTCGGCAAAGTTCTGAAGCTCGCAGTTGCCGTTCCTTTCGCAATAGAGGCAATCGTCAGGGTGGTTGCTCAGCAGCAGCTCAACATTGGTTTTCCGGGCATTTACCACCCGCGGCGAGTGCGTCTTTATCTTCATCCACTCTTCAACGGGGTAGGAGCAGGCGGTAATAAGGTTGGGCTTGCCTTCCACTTCCACCACACACATCCGGCACGAGCCCGAGGGATTCAGTCCCGGCATGTGGCAAAGCGTGGGTACCTTTATGCCGTTGCGCTCAAGTGCCTCAAGAATGGTTTCACCGCGCCGGGCAATAATCGTTTTATTGTTTACTTCTATCGGGAAGCTCATATCTACAGTGTTTCAAGGCATTAAGGTCATTTAACATAAACGGCAACAAATTTGCACACATCGAAGCATATGCCGCAGCCGATGCATTTGTCTTCCACAATGAAATGCGGGGTGCGCGATGATCCGATAATGGCCGTGGTTGGACATTTCTTTGCACAAACCATACAGCCGGTGCATTTTTCAATATCTATGTAATAGACTTTCAGGTCCTTACATACTCCTGCGCGGCATTTCCGGTCGAAGATATGCTCTTCAAACTCTTCCCTGAAATACTTCAGGGCGCTGAGCAGGGGATTTGGCGCTGTTTGTCCGAGTCCGCAGAGGGAGGTATCCCTGATAACCTCGGCAAGATTCTCGAGTTGCATTACCCCCTTGAACCGCTGCAGGGTTTCGTGGCTGGTTTCATTTACCGGCCTTCGGGTGATGTTTTCCAGAATCTCATGCATTCGCCTTGAGCCTTCGCGGCAGGGAATGCACTTTCCGCAACTCTCGCGCTGCAGAAAATCGGTAAAGAATTTGGCGATGTCCACCATGCAGGTATCTTCGTCCATAACAACAAGTCCTCCCGATCCCATAATGGTACCTGCTTCTTTAAGAGACTCATAATCAATTAGTACATCAAGGCTTTTTTCTGGTAAACAGCTTCCCGAGGGGCCTCCAAGCTGAATGGCTTTCAGCATTTTGCCATCCCTGACACCGCCGGCAATGATATAAACCAGATCCTTGAGCGAGGTGCCCATGGTTACTTCAGCAAGCCCGGTGATGGATATCTTTCCGGCAAGGGCAAATACCTTTGTGCCTTTGCTAGTTGCTGTTCCCATTGAGCTGAACCAACTGGGCCCGTTTTCGATGATGGCCGGTATGTTGGCCAGTGTTTCCACATTGTTGACAACGGTTGGTTTGCCGAACAGCCCGCGGATGGAGGGGAACGGCGGCTTTGGCCCCGGAGTGCCCCGCTTTCCTTCGATGCTGGCAATCAGTGCTGTTTCTTCGCCGCAGACAAACGCGCCGGCGCCTTCCCTCACCAAAACCTGAAGGCTGAATCCGCTGTTCAGGATGTTGTGCCCCAGAAGACCGGCTTCGGTGGCCTGTTCAATGGCCCGTTTCAGCCGTTCAACGGCGAAGGTGTATTCGGCGCGGACATATACATAAGCCTTCTTTGCATTGATGCTGTATGCCGCAATAGCAATTCCCTCAATCAGTTTATGGGGGTCGCCTTCGAAAATCGCCCTGTCCATAAATGCTCCGGGATCGCTTTCATCGCCGTTGCAGATCAGATAGCGCTCTTCCTCAACGGTATTGAGCGCTGTTTTCCATTTTCTGCCGGTGGGGAACCCTCCGCCGCCGCGCCCGCGCAGGCCGCTCTCCTCAACGATATCGCATACCTTGTCGGGCGTGTAGTTGCGCAGAACCCTTACCAGTGAGCGGTATCCGCCCCGTGCAATATACTCCTCAATGGAGTAGGGGTTTATGATTCCGCAGTTCCGAAGAACCAGCCGGTTCTGAAGCCGGAAATAAGGGAGGTCGGCCAGTTGCCTTACATTCTCCCAGGCTTCGTGGTTCTGATGCGAATACTGTCCCAGCACATTTTCCGTCGGAACTTCATAATTCAGAATTTCATCGAGCAGCGGCTCAACCAGCGACTCGGTGATGCGCGAAAAGGCGATTCTGCGTCTGCCGGGCAACTGAACATCCACCATGGGTTCATGAATGCACAGGCCAATGCATCCCACTTCAACTACTTCGGCATCAATCTCTTTCTCGGCAAGGTACTGCCTGATGGCAGCCAGTGTTTTCAGCGATCCTGCCACCATACCGCAGGTGCCGGTACCGACATAAATCACCGGCTTGTCAATGGTATCGCGCCTCAGCCGGCTGATAAAATCTTCGGTGGCAGTGTCGAAGTCCGAGTGCGGGTTCAACAGAATATGCGCGGCAAGCTCCCTGATATCCGTTGTGGTCAGTGCGTTCATATCCGGTTTATTTTTTCTTTGCATTCATCAAAAATATCTTTCAGGTCGTTGGGATCGATGCCGTGGTAGTAGGTGTCGTTTACCGCCATCACGGGCGATAACCCGCAGGCACCCATGCAGTTAACCACCTCTATGCTGAACATCCCGTCGCGTGTGGTCTGCCCCTGCCTGATCTTCAGTAGCCGTTCCGCTTCGTGAATGATGCGGGCGGAGTTGTTGATGTGGCAGGCGGTGCCGTGGCAAATCTGAATATGGAAGCGCCCCCTGGCTTCGAAACGAAACTGGTCGTAAAAGGTGGCAACCCCATACACCTTGCTGATGGGCATATCAAGCGCACGGGCTATCCGGTTTATCGACTCCTCCGACAGATATCCCATCTCCTTCTGGATATCCTGAAGCATGGGTAACAGACTGTCGCGCTGTACACTGATGTGCTTATCAATGATTTCATCAATCTTATCGGCCATAAAAATCGTTGTTCGGTTGTGTAAATGTGAGATTTACCGGAGTAAAACCCGAAAACCATTTCTTAAAATGATTTCTGGCATAAAATTACTGTTATTTTTTTAACATTGTTAATTTTTTAACAGATATTTTTTAAAAAATGTATTATTTTTGTTCCTTCCAAATAAAAATGAGTGGTTATTGTGCTGAAACTGACGGATAAAAGTGTGGAACAGGGTGCCCCGGAAGAATGAAAAAGGGTTTAATCTGCTGATTATTAGTTTAGTATCATATAAATAGCCTCTCTTTATTTGGACAAAGTATAAATCCGGCCTGTTGCCGGGTGGTTAATGATTTAATACCGACATTTGTGGACAACAGAATTGATATTCAGATCTGTCTTGGCAGTTCCTGTTTTTCGAGAGGGAACAAAAGACTTGTGAAGGTGATAGAGCAATACCTGAACGAACGCAACTTGAGGCACCTGGTTTATTTTCACGGAGCTCACTGTTTCAGCAGTTGCGACAAGGGGCCGCTCATCAATATCGACGGTAAGGAATATACCGGGCTGAATGAAGATAAAGTGATCATGATTCTCGATGGCATTTTTGGCAAGACCTCATCGGGAGTGTGATCTGAAAGCACTGGAAAATTTTGAAGTATGAAAGCTCCGCTTATAAGCATAGATAAAAGCAAATGCAAGATTTGCTATGCCTGTGTCCGCGCCTGTCCGGTTAATGCCATTCAGGTGAAGGTGAACCAGGAAGCCCCGGTGGTCAACAACGATCGTTGTATTGGCTGCGGAAGCTGCTTGCTGGTGTGCGCTCCACAGGCCATTACCTACCGCGATTCCTGTGAGGATGTTAAGCAGTTGCTGGCATCGGATCAGAAAGTGGTGGCCATCGTCGCGCCCAGCATTTCAGGCGAGTTCGACGATATTACCGATTACCGGAAATTTGTGCGGATGATCCGCGAACTGGGTTTCTCTCATGTAAATGAGGTTTCGTTTGGCGTTGACCTGGTTGCGGCAGAATACCGCGAGCTGTTCACCAATTTCCTCGGCAAGTATTACATCACCACAAACTGTCCGCCCATTGTGGCGCTTATCGAAAAATTCCATCCCGACCTGATTGGAAACCTTGCACCCATCGTTAGCCCCATGATTGCCTCGGCGCAGATTTCGCGCCAGCTCTATGGCAAGGAGGTGAAAGTGGTTTACATTGGCCCCTGCATAGGTGCAAAGGAGGAAGCGCTGCGCTACGAAGGCGATGCCCGGGTGGATGCCGTGCTTACTTTTGTTGAGTTGCGCCAGCTTTTTACGGAATTTAACATCAAGGAGAGTACGGTTGAGTACTCCGATTTCGATCCGCCCCTGGGTTACAAGGGGTCGCTCTATGCCGTCAGCAACGGAATCCTCCAGGCTGCACGGCTGGATGAAGACCTGATGCAGGGAAGTGTCATTACTTCGGAGGGTAAGGTCAATATCCTGGAATCGATCCGTGAATTTGAGACCTCCATCGACTTTATCCGCAAACATTTCAACCTCTTCTACTGTGAAGGCTGCCTTATGGGGCCCGGCACATCGAAAGGCGGAAAGAAATATGTGCGCAAAACCCTGGTTACCGATTATGCCAATAAAAAACTGAAGAATTTCAATCTGGATACCTGGGAAAAGGCGTGTGCAAATCATGCCCGACTCACCGATTTCAGGGCTTCGTTTGCCGAAAACGACCAGCGGCTTCCCAAACCGTCTGAGGAAAAGGTAGAGGAGATTCTGAAGATCATCGGCAAGTCGAGCAATGAGGATAAACTGGGCTGCGGCGCCTGCGGCTACGAATCGTGCCGCGAATTTGCCGAGAATGTCGCCAAAGGCCTCACCAAAACCGATATGTGCATTACCTACTCGCTGCGGAGCAAGCACGATTTCATCCGTACACTGAAGCTCACCAACGAAAAGCTGGCAAAAACGCAGGAGGCGCTGATGGAGTCGGAGCGGTCGGCAAGGCAGGAGCAACTGGCCGTTCAGGAAGCTTTCGAAAGGACTTCAACCATGCTTCAGAAACTGCCCAGCGCGGTGGTGATTGTGGATGAAAACCTGAAAGTAATCGAGTCGAATCAGAGTTTTATCAATATTCTGGGCGAAGAGGCTGAGGAGATCAACGAAATTATTCCGGGTTTGGTTGGCGCCGACCTGAAAACGCTGCTGCCTTTCCAGTTTTACAAACTTTTTTCCGGCGTACTCTCCACCAACGAGAGTGTGGTAAACCGCGATGTTCATCTGGGCGAGCGCCTGCTGAATGTATCGGTATTTGCCATCAAGAAGGGAAAGATTGCCGGCGCCGTGCTGCGCGATATGTACCTGCCCGAAGTGCGTAAGGAGGAGGTTATCCATCGCGTAAGCGAAGTGATTGACGAAAACTTCGAACTGGTTCAGAAAATCGCTTTCCTGCTCGGCGAAGGCGCCGCCAAAACCGAGCAAATGCTCAATTCTATCATCGAATCGCATAAAGCAGCCAAAAAGTAACCGCATCGCATGGATAACAAGTTCTATATAGAAGTCAATGCGGAATTCAAATTCCATCACGAGTCGCGCATATGCGGCGACGTGTTCCTTTTCAGGCGCATCAGTGAGGAGAACAGGATAATTGCGGTGCTCTCCGACGGGATGGGGCACGGCGTTAAGGCCAATATGCTGGCAACCCTTACGGCAACCATGGCGCTCAGTTTTACAGCCGAACACAAGGAAACAAACCGGATTGCCGAAATTATCATGAATACCCTTCCGGTATGCAGCGAGCGAAAGATGAGCTATTCCACATTTACCATCGTGGATATAGAATCGGACGGGAGGGTGAAAATTCTGGAGTATGACAATCCGCAGGCCATTGTGATGCGTGGAAAGAAGATTTTCGAACCCGAATGGACCTGCGTGATGCTTGAAGGGGGGAAAAGTGAAGGAAAAGAGCTGAAAAGCTGCGAATTTATTGCCGAAAAGGAAGACCGTATCATCTTTTTCAGCGATGGCGTTGCCCAATCGGGCCTTGGCGGAGGAAAATACCTTTTCGGATGGGGGCGCGACAATGCCCTGCAGTATGTCCAGGAACTGGTGAGCCACGAATACAACATCTCGGCCCAGCAACTGGCGCACAAGGTGGTGAATATGGCCCATGTAAACGACGGTTACATGAGCAAGGACGATACCTCTTGCGCGGTAATCTATTTCCGCGAACCCAGAAAGATGCTGATCTGTACCGGCCCACCTTTCGAGGAGGAGAAGGATGCCGAGTACGCACGGGTGGTTGAAAAGTTCGATGGCAAGAAGATTGTTTCAGGCGCCACTACCGCCGATATCATTGCCAGGGAGTTGAAACGCAACATCGAAGATACTTTCGACTTCGACGATCCCGATCTGCCGCCCATCTCGATGATGGAAGGCGTTGATCTGGTTACCGAAGGGATTCTTACTCTTGGTAAGGTAACCGAAATCCTGAAATCGTACAACAGCACCACCCGCCTTACCAAAGGCCCCGCCGACCGCATTGTGAAAATGCTGCTCGAAAGCGACGAAATCCACTTTCTTATCGGAACGCGCATCAATATTGCCCACCAGGATCCAAGCCTGCCCGTGGAACTTGAAATCAGGCGTACGGTGGTGAAGCGGATAGCCCGCCTGCTCGAAGAGAAGTTCCTTAAAGAGGTGTCGCTAACATTCATGTAACCAAATATATAACCATAAATTTCAGACTGAATTCATGAAAATCACATTTGAAGGAAAAAAGAAGGTAATCGCCGATTTTAACGGATACACCATTGTAACCGATCAGCCCGTAAGGGGAGGAGGGGATGGTAGCGCACCGGCTCCGTTCGATCTTTTTCTGGTTTCGCTGGGAACCTGTGCAGGCATCTATGTAAAATCGTTCTGCGATCAGCGCGGAATTTCCACCGAAGGCATCAGCCTGGAGCAGGAGATGGAATACGACCACGAAAACCGCCGCATTGGAACCATCCGGATCAGGATATTGCTGCCCCCTTCATTCCCTGAGAAATATAAGGATGCAGTAATCAATGCCGCAAATCTGTGCGCAGTGAAAAAGCACCTGCACAATCCGCCCGTAATGCTGGTGGAAGCTGTAATGTAAGTAAAATGCCGGTGAATGCCGGCATTTTTTTATGGAATTATGAAGTGCACGGTCTTGTTACTATATCCCATCAAACTCTTTCGGGTAAATAACTGTCCCCGATACATTCTTTAATCCGTCATTCACCAGTTCAATTGCCATAAATGCATTGTCCGAAACCTCAAAAGGTGCCTTAATGTTCCATTTTCCGGCCGGTTCAAATCCAAATTTCGGGTAATAATGTTCGTGCCCAAGGACGATTACCGATTTAAAGCCCAGCTCTTTTGCTGCTTCCAGTCCTTTTCTGATCAGCCGGCCGCCAATTCCTTTTTTCTGAAATTCAGGCCTCACAGCCATTGGCGCCAGTCCTAAACTTTCGTGCAGCGCTCCGCTTTCATCCTTTACGCTGATTCTGGTAAATAAAATATGCCCGGTTATTTTGTTGTTTAAAGCCGCTACAATTGAAAGTTCCGGAATGAAAACCGCAGGATTTTCTCTCAAAGCCTCAACCAGATTTGCTTCATTATCCTGCCCAAAAGCAATACGGTTAAGTTCAAAGATTTCTTCATAATCTTCCGGGGTTTCCTGTCTTAAGGTTATCTGAAGGGGCATTGGCTTTTGGGTGAAGAGCGGTTTCTATAAGAAAAAGAGTAACGATTTGGCAGTATGAAAGGTAACGGAATGCGTAGCAGCGAACCTGTTTGTCAGACGAGTTTTATAAAATTGTCTTCAAGTTTTACATTGAAGTTTATTTCTGCTTTCAAGGCTTTGAATACTTTGATTATGGTGTCGATTGTTGCACTGTTTGCACTGCTTAAATGCATTGTATTCGCATTTAAATAGTTGTGATGGTTTTGGAGTTGCTCTCTTCGCTGCATTGCAGGCAAAAACTTATCTACAGCCGCTCATCCGCCAGGTTCTTGTCGAGCAGTCCTTTGATATCGTAAATAACGGCGCTTCCATTTTTGATTTTTGCGATATCCATGGTCTTAAATTCGTTGTGTGAAACGGCCAGCACTATGGCGTCGTATTTGCCGGAGGGTTTCTCAATCAGGTCGATGCCATATTCGTGCTTTACCTCTTCGGGGCTTGCCCAGGGATCATAAACCTCCACTTTGCATGAGAAATCCTTCAGCTCTTCGATGACATCAATAACCCTGGAGTTCCGGATATCGGGGCAGTTCTCCTTGAAAGTGATTCCCAGAACCAGAATACGGCTATCGGCTACGGGTATTCCCTTTTTAATCATCAGCTTGATGGTGCGGTTGGCCACATAAAAGCCCATATTGTCGTTCAGGCGGCGGCCTGCAAGGATGATTTCCGGGTTGTATCCCAGCTCCTGAGCCTTGTGGGTAAGGTAGTAGGGATCAACGCCGATACAGTGCCCGCCAACCAGGCCCGGGGTGAATTTCAGGAAGTTCCATTTGGTGCCGGCTGCGGCAAGCACCTCCTGGGTGTCGATACCCGCTTTGTTGAAGATCATGGCCAGTTCGTTTACAAAGGCAATGTTGATATCGCGCTGCGAGTTCTCGATTACCTTTGCCGCTTCGGCAACCTTAATGCTGCTTGCCATGTAGGTTCCGGCTTTAATGATGGTCTTATACAGGGCATCCACCTTTCCGGCAACTTCGGGTGTGGAACCGGAAGTAACCTTCATGATTTTGGTAACCGTATGCACCTTGTCGCCCGGATTGATGCGTTCGGGGGAATAGCCGCAGTAAAAATCGCTGTTGTACTTCAGGCCTGAGAACTTCTCCAGAACGGGTACGCAATCTTCCTCAGTGGCGCCCGGATAAACGGTTGATTCATAGATAACGATATCGCCCTTTTTCAGCACTTTCCCAACGGTTTCCGATGCCTTGATCAGCGGAGTCAGGTCGGGTCTTTTGTTCTTATCAATAGGGGTGGGGACGGTAACGATATAGTAATTGCAGTTCTTAAGGGCATCGGGGCTGGTGGTGTATTTCAGATGAACGGCGGCAGCCAGGTCTTCGTCAGAAGTCTCAAGTGTACGGTCGTGTCCTGCTTCCAGCTCTTTTATACGCTCCTGATTGATGTCGAAACCGACAACATCATGGATTTTTCCAAACTCAACGGCAAGGGGCAGTCCTACATAACCCAGTCCGATTACGCCAATTTTATAAGTTTCGTTCATTGTTCTTTTTTTTAGCAATTAATATTTCAAATAAGTAAAGGCAACAGTTGCCCGGTTTTATTGTTTTCCAAAGGGATGGTAATCGCCTTTAAAACCAACCGGCTTGAAGTTTCTGATTTCGTAAACGGTTTTGATGCTCGGCCTTGCATCGGTCAGCCTGAAACCGCCTCCTGAGAGGATATCCTGATACGAAACGGTATGCAGGTCGGTAAAACCATCGCTGAATTCAAATTCATCGCCTTCGATGGTAAGCGAACGGAAGGTACGCTTGCCGGCATCCATGGCAACTTTGGGCAGGTCTTTCGAGTCAAGGCTCAGGTACCAGCGCACCCTTGCCCTTTTCAGTTGCATAAATCCGGCCGCTTTTGAAGGCTCAAGCGCATGCACAATCTGCTGGTCCACATCGCCGAAAATCCAGGTCAGCATGTCGAAAAAGTGAACGCCGATGTTGGTGGCAACGCCGCCCGATTTTTCCACATCGCCTTTCCACGAAATGTAATACCATCTGCCGCGGCTGGTGATGTAGGTAAGATCAACATCGTAAATCTTGTCTTCGGGCCCCTCTTCTATCTTCTTTTTCAGCGCCATAATGGCCGGATGAAGCCTGAGTTGAAGAATGGTATAGATGTTTTTACCGGTTTCACGCTCAACATTACACAGCGCATCCACATTCCAGGGATTCAGCACGATGGGTTTCTCGCAAATGGCATGTGCATCGTTCCGGAGCGCAAGCCTGATATGGGCATCGTGCAGGTAATTGGGCGTACAGATGCTCACATAGTCAATCTTGTTGACTTTACCGCGGCGAAGCTTGTCGATATGGCGGTCGAAGCGTTCGGGCTCAGTAAAAAATTCTGCATCCGGGAAATAGCTGTCAATGATTCCGATTCCATCGTATTTGTCGAGGGCAGCCACCAGAATGTTTCCCGTATCCTTAATGGCTTTCATGTGCCTGGGCGCAATATATCCGGCAGCGCCCACCAGCGCAAATCTTACCGGTTTTTCATTATTCTTTTCCATCTAAAGGCCTGAGTTGTATTATAATTCCGGGATATTTCCCCGGTTGTTGTAAACCTTTTTTTATAGCGATTGAAAATTTTTAAGGCGCAAAGATAGGTTATACCATTGTGATTTTGCATCAGAATGTAGCTTTTTATTTAAATTACTGATGCCCTGATATTTTTAACCGCTATCAGTGATTAATGTCTGCGGGAAGTGTTTTGTAACCCATAAAAAAACGGCTTGTTTTCCGATTTTTAAAACAAGCCGTTTTTGGTGTTCGCTGAATCAACCGGAAATCAATGCAGCAAGGCCAGTTTTTCCTTGATTCTCCGTGCAGCTTCAATCAGTTCTTCGTTCGAAGTGGCGTATGAAAGCCTGATGCAGTCGGGATTGCCGAATGCATCGCCCGATACGATGGCAACATGGGCATTGTCGAGCAGGTAGTTGCACAGATCGGTGGCGTTGTTGATTTTTACGCTTCCGTTTGATTTTCCGAAGTAGGAGGTCACATCGGGGAAGAAGTAGAACGCGCCGTCGGGCAGGTTGGTTCTGAAGCCGGGAATGTCGTTCAGCAGTTTTACAAAGAGTTCGCGCCTTTGCCTGAAGGTTTCTATCATATGCTGCAGTTCCTCCGATTGGGCGGGATCAGTCATCAGTGCGGCGATGGCAGCCCGTTGGGTGATGCTGCAGGTGCCCGAAGTAACCTGCCCCTGGATTTTATCGCACGCTTTGGCAATCTCAAGTGAGGTGGCGCAATATCCGAGCCTCCAGCCGGTCATTGCGAAACCTTTTGAAACTCCGTTTACCAGAATAACCCGCTCCCTTATTTCGGGGAACTGTGCAATCGACTCGTGCTTACCCTTGAAGTTGATCAGCTCGTAAATTTCGTCCGAAATAATGAAAATCCCCGGATGTTTGCTGAAAACGGCGGCAAGGCCGGCCAGCTCTTCACGCGAATATACCGATCCGGTGGGGTTGCAGGGGCTGCTGAAAATGAAAACCTTCGATTTCGGGGTAATGGCCTGCTCAAGCTGTTCGGGAGTAATCTTGAAATCGGTATCCACGCCGGCATGGATAAATACGGGTGTGCCTTCAGCCAGCTTCACAATCTCCTTGTACGAAACCCAGTAGGGGGCGGGAACGATGACTTCGTCACCGGGATTTACCAGGGCCAGCATGGCGTTGGCGAGCGATTGTTTGGCACCGGTCGAAACCACAATCTGCTCCGGAGTGTAGTCGAGGTTGTTGTCACGCTTCAGCTTATGGCAGATGGCCTTCCTCAGGTCGGGATATCCGCTCACCGGTGAGTAAAAGGTGAAGTTCTGATCAAGCGCTTCACGGGCTGCAGCCTTAATGTACTCCGGGGTGTTGAAGTCAGGCTGGCCGATGCTCAGATTGATAACATCAAAGCCCTGCTCCTTAAGCTCACGGCTTCGTCTTGTCATGGCCAGCGTCTCGGATTCTGCCAGCCTGTGGATTCTTTCTGATAGTATATTCATAGCGTTTAGGTTGGTTAACGGCACGGATATTCTGTTTCGGACAAATTTAAGGAAATTAAAACTTGCCAAACAAGCATTTAATCAATTAAAAATCCGAAAAATTCCGACCTTTGCGCTTTCCTGACAAAAACTGCGCTTTATGGAATTACTTCGC
The DNA here is from genome assembly GCA_001603685.1 of Bacteroidales bacterium Bact_23. Taxonomy (GTDB): domain Bacteria; phylum Bacteroidota; class Bacteroidia; order Bacteroidales; family Lentimicrobiaceae; genus Lentimicrobium. The sequence continues at coordinate 12,411 of LUZO01000043.1, read as the reverse complement.
GATCTGATTCTTATTCTCGTCCCGGCGGCCCTCGTTGGCCTCGCGGTATATTTTCTGCTGAAAAACTTCACAAAGGCGGAAGCTGAAAGAAGAGAACTCGAAAGCAAAATAGAACGGATGAAACTGATCAGCCCGGTTCGGCTTCAGGCTTACGAAAGGGTGGTGCTGCTGCTCGAGCGGATTACCCCTTCGCAGCTTATTATGCGGAACATCGGGGCGGGTATGAGCGCCAGGGAGATGCAGAAAGCGCTTATCGATAACATACGCCAGGAGTTCGATCACAATCTTTCGCAGCAGCTCTACATCTCATCCAACGCCTGGGAGCTGGTGAAAAATACCCGCGAATCGCTGATTTCCGCCATAAATACCGCTGCCGAAAACCTCAATGAAAAAGCAACGGCCACCGACCTCGCCCAGTTGATTTTTGAGGATGAACTCAGCAGTGAGGGCTCCATTCTGTACAAGGCCCTGGAATACCTGAAGAAAGAGGCGCGTGAATTGTTTTAGGCTGTTGCAGTCCCGGCAATCAGTTTACTGAAATCTTTTTTGTGGCGGTGCCCTTCTCTGTTTCGATGATAAGCAGGTAGTTGCCGCTTTTCAGAAATCCGAGGTTCAGCGTCGTTTTAAAGCGGTTATCCTTTATTGCCGCAGTTTCATTTCCGGCCATATCCAATATCCTTACCGTTTGTATCGGTTCCGGCGAATCTATCACGATATGGGTATCGGCCGGCACCGGATATACCTTAATTCTTCGCGAAAGCGCATTTTCAGCTATCCCCAGCGATCCGGCCCGGATATAGGCGGGTTTGGTTTCAATTGCAATTTCAGAACCGTTTGATACCGTAAGTGTTATGGTGTAGTTTCCCGGCGCGGAAAAAGTATGTGCGGGGTTTTGCTGTTCTGAGGTTGCTCCATCGCCAAAATCCCAGTGCCATGAGAGGATATTTCGCGAAGTAGTGCCGGAGGCGGATTTTTTTGCCGGCAATTCAAAATGGAAGCCTCCCGGAGGTGCATTTTGAATCCGGTTAACGACATTTACCTGTCCGGTTGCCCCGTTGATATCGCATACATACCAATAGTGTCCCATACCCGTTGGCGGAATCTGAATGGTTTTTACCAGGCTGTCGTAACTGTAGATCTGCAAAACGGCGTGCGATGAGGTAATTGCAGGCGTTTCGGAGTAATTGTGGATGTAATACCTGTAAGTGCCATTGAACAGTTGATAAATGGTCATGGTTTCGGGACCATATCCGGTGGTAACATCGTAATCGAGCGTTGCGTAAGGTGCAGAGGTGGAACTTCCCTTGTTGTGATAATAGATATGGTAGGCTTCTCCTTCAATTTCCGGTGTATTGAGGTGCGAATCCAGGTCGGCGGGGTAGGGGCCCCAGTTAAGCACGAACCGCATGGCTCCTTCAGGCAGGTTGCGCGACAGAGAGATGTTCAATTCCAGCTTTTCCCCTTTCGGGATAACAACCTGATCGTTCTCGTAGGTGATGTAGCCGTCCTTTTCGCAGGTCAGGATATAGTTGTTTTCTGACGATAAATCGTTGAAACTGACAGTCATCGGAGCTATTCCCTGGGTAATGTCCGCGGTGAATCCGGCCCTGAGCTCCCCTTCCGGGATGTCGTTTAAGGTATAGTTCCCGTTTTCATCGGTAACCGTGCTGAGCCCGGCAATGCTCACCATAGCTCCTGCAACCGGTTTGCCGTCAAGGGCGTCGGTAACCAGCCCGGTTATCCGGGTGATTTCGGGAAGCATGGTTGAATAGACAAAATCATCAACCATAAAAATAAAGGCGTTATCCGAAACGCACTGAATGGCAATGTGAATGGTTTTTCCGTTATAGGCGTTGAGGTCGAATGTTTTCTTTTCCCATTCGCCGGCGGGGGCGGTCAGGTAGTTAATTCCCGAAATGTAGGTGAAATCAGCGGGATTGGTTCCGGTGGTTGAAACCGCAACCCTGTAGCGCTCAAGGCCATACTGCGAGGTGTATGATTTTACCCTGAACGAAACCGAAGTGTTGGTGCCCGCTTCCAGCGGCGGTGATATCAGCCAGTCGTTGTTTTTTACTCCGTTGGAAGCAAAACAGGCGGCAAACTTAAAACCCTGATAGGGGGCAATAGCCGGGTTTGTCATGGGCGGCACGGTTGCGGATGGATTGAAAATGATAAATGACATCGGAGCGTACTGATTCTTGAATTGTACCCCATCGATTCCCCAGGTGTGGCCGCCATCCAGATCAAGAAGCGTCCAGGGCGGAAACTCGAGGCTGAAGTCATCGTAATTTTCAAAACCCTCAATCAGATTGCCTGAAACAGCATTATTCACCCTTGCCTTACTACTTCCGGCCGGTTCGGCAGCAGGCGCTGCAATGCCTTCTGCCTTGTTAAAGGTCTGCGCTCCGACCTCGGTTATGAAGAGTCCGGTTAACCACAGCAGAAGGAAAAAAATGCTTCTTTTCATAAGTTTGCTTCAGACTACTGTATCGGTGATTCAAATGCAAAGTGCTTATTGTCAGTAAAATGAACTATATTGTTCAAGTGTTTTTTGTACACTGCAAGTAAACGAAAATTCACTTAAAGTTAATGCTTTTATGCTGAAGAAGTAATTCTGCAGTGCTTTTTTTATTCAGTATGCATGATCCGTTTCCGGTTTGTTGAAAATGTGGTGGTTCCCGGACATCCTTTCCTGCACTTATAATTGATATTCCGTTGATTAGCTGGACTATTCCGTAGGCAAAAAGTTTAATCAAAACATTGCGCTTATTTTCATAGCTTTGCGCTGTTTTTCAACAACAGACTCAAATCAGATGACAAAATCCGGCAAATCCCTGGTATTTGGTTCATTAGCCATTTGTATATCGGCTTCGCTCTGGGGACTTGATGGTATATTACTTACCCCGCAGCTCTATAACCTCGATATCACTTTTGTTGTTTTCATCATTCATGCCATCCCGTTTTTGCTGATGAATCTCTTTCTCTATAAGGAGTACAGATATTTCAGGCTGATGTCGCGTCGTGAGATCATCTACCTATCGCTGGTAGCTCTGACGGGTGGCGCCCTGGGCACGCTGGCCATTGTAAAGGCGCTCTTCTATGTCGAGTTTAAAGACCTTTCAATTGTCGTGCTGCTGCAAAAGCTTCAGCCGGTATTTGCCATTGCGCTCGCGGCAATCCTGCTGGGCGAGAAAATGAACCGGAGGTTCTTTTTCTGGGCCTCCGTCGCCATAGTGGCCGGATATTTCCTCACTTTTGGCCTCAATCTGCCCGATTTTCATACGGGTTCGAAAACGATTGTAGCGGCGGGCTATTCGCTGATCGCCGCATTCTGCTTCGGTGCTTCCACGGTTCTAGGAAAGTGCATGATTAAAAATCTCCCTTTTCAGACGGCCACCTTTTTCAGATATGGATTTACTACGGTAATCACCATGATTCTGATGCTGATTTCGGGCAGTCAGGCCGGATTTGCGGCAGCAACCCCTTTTAACTGGCTGATTATCATTATCATCTCCCTGACGGTGGGTTCGGGTGCCATTTTCCTGTATTACTACGGTTTGAAGAAGGTTCCCGCCATGCTGGCCACCATTTGTGAACTCTGCTTTCCCCTGTCGGCCATCCTGTTCGATTATCTGTTCCATGGCAAAGCGCTCAGCCTGGTTCAGTGGATCAGTGTTGGACTGATGTTAATGGCCATCATCAGGCTGAGCATGCAGCAGAGGGCGGTTCAGCAGAATGCTGCTTAAATCCCCGGCCTCCAATCCATATAATTTTCCGATAAAAAAAGGCTGCCCCGCGTCGGGACAGCCTTCGGAATGTTTTTCCGCAATTAGTTACACGGCAGGGTATTTCCTGAATATCTTTTCAGAATGGAGCAGCAGATCAATGTATTGTGCCCGTTTGTAAATGTACGGATCCTTTACGCTTGCTTTTGAAAGTTTACCTCTGAAATCTTTCAGGCCGGCATATCCGTTTTTGTCCATAAATGCCTCGAGGTCAGCAAGTACCTTGGTAATCAGCTCGGGTTTGTGTTTGTACAGTGCGCTAACCATCTGCACGGCATCGGCGCCGGTCAGTACCATTTTTACAATATCGTTGCCGGTGTAAATTCCGGTCGAGCTCACAAGCGAGGCCTGAGTGTTGCCGTACAGAATACCGGTGTAGCGCAGGGTTAGGCGGTAATCGCCTTCGGCGCTCAGATTGAATGGCGTGCTGTGCTGAAGGGTATCGAGGTTGATGTCCGGTTCAAACATGCGGTTGAAAAGAACAAATGCCTTTGCACCGGCTTTTTCCATCCTTTTGATAACCTGCAAGGTGTTTGTGTAGAACGGGCTGAGCTTTACACTTACCGGAATTTTAACCTTTTTGCACACCTGCTCTACAACCGAAACCTGCTCATCTTCAATGGATTTTGCTTCGGTATTAAAATCTCTCGGAATTGCGAAGAAGTTCAGCTCAAGTCCGTCAACGCCGGTTTTTTCGATCAGTTCCGCATACTCTACCCAGGTTTCCGGAAAAACGCAATTCAGACTGCCGATAAGAGGAATGTCAAGAAGGGATTTGGCTTCTGCCAGCTTCATCAGAAACTCCTGCGGGCCGGCATACTGCATTCCCGGGTAGAGGCTGACCATTTCAGCGTTGCGTTCGTTGTACAGCTCCATCTCGTCCTGAAACTGAATGCTCTCCAGTTGGATCTGCTCTTCAAACAGCGATTTGTAAACAATTGCCGCTGCTCCTGCATCCTGAAGTTTTTTCAAAGTTTCAGGGTTGTTCACCATGTTACTGGAACCCACTACTATCGGGTTCTTTAGGGGAATCCCCATGTAATTGACAGCCAGTTTTGCCATTGTAGTATCTTTTTATTGTTAGTTTGGTGTAAAGATATAGCTATTAACAATAGCCCGCAAATATTTGTTTCCGAAAAAGCTGTATAAATGCTGTAAAATATGAAAATTTTGTATTCAGGCTCTCCGGTTCGGCAAAAATCGGAGAACATCTGCCTGCGAATAAAATTCTAAAACCCGAAAGCGCGATCCGTTTTTTGACTGCCGTTAATGCCTTACGAGAGCGGAGATATTGTAATTGCAAAAATATGTAGTGGCAATCTTTGTGTTACAAACGGATTGCAAAGTTTCCCCCGGGCTTAATTAAACTCATTATAAATTAGCCTTTTCGGGCGTTTATCCGCTTCCGAAATGGATTAGCTATACTTTAAAATAAGTATTTTTGCCGTGCTTTTCGAACGAAAATGCAAGTTGTTTTTAATGAGCGTATTAAACTCAAATATACAGATATGACAAAAAAGAGAAATTTCGTTACATGTGACGGAAACTTTGCAGCAGCACATATCGCTTATATGTTCAGCGAAGTAGCTGCCATCTATCCGATTACGCCTTCATCAACCATGGCTGAGTATGTGGACGAGTGGGCTGCCCACGGGCATAAGAATATTTTCGGTGAAACCGTTAAGGTTACCGAAATGCAGTCAGAAGCCGGTGCTGCCGGAGCCGTTCACGGTTCACTTCAGGCTGGTGCCCTTACCACCACTTACACCGCTTCGCAGGGTTTGCTGCTGATGATTCCCAATATGTACAAAATGGCCGGTGAGTTGCTCCCGGGCGTATTTCATGTGTCGGCACGCAGCCTTGCCGCTCAGGCACTGTCAATCTTCGGCGATCACTCCGACGTTTATGCAACCCGACAGACCGGTTTTGCCATGCTTGCAACCGGAAGCGTTCAGGAAATCATGGACATTGCTGCAGTAGCTCACCTGGCAGCCATTAAATCAAGGGTTCCTTTCCTTCACTTCTTCGACGGATTCCGTACCTCACACGAAATCCAGAAAGTTGAAATGCCTGAAAAGGAAGATATCGCTCCCCTGATTGATCAGGAAGCACTGAAGGCATTCCGCAACCGTGCCCTCAATCCGTCAAGCCCCGTTACCCGCGGAACCGCACAGAACCCCGATATCTATTTCCAGTCGCGCGAAGCTGCAAACCCGTTCTACGATGCCGTTCCCGATATCGTTGAGAACTATATGCAGCAAATCAGTAAACTGACCGGTCGCGAATATCATCCGTTTACCTATTACGGTGCAAAGGATGCTGAAAATATCATCATTGCAATGGGATCGATCACCGAAACCATTAAGGAGGTGATTGACCACCTGAATGCTCAGGGCGAAAAGCTGGGCCTTGTATCCGTACACCTCTACAGGCCTTTCTCAGCCAAATATTTCTTCAATGTAATGCCTAAGTCGGTTAAGCGCATCTGCGTTCTCGACCGTACAAAAGAGCCCGGTGCAACCGGTGAACCCCTCTACCTCGATGTAAAGGCGCTGTTCTACGATAAGGCTGAGAAACCCCTCATCATTGGCGGACGCTACGGACTCAGCTCGAAGGATACCACTCCTGCCATGATGATTTCAGTATTCAACAACCTGAAAGCCAACGAGCCGAAAAATCACTTTACCGTTGGTATCGTTGATGATGTTACCTTTACCTCGCTGCCGCTTCTGCCCGAGATTGACCTTGCTCCCAAGGGAACTTTCCAGGGTAAATTCTACGGAATCGGTTCCGACGGAACAGTTGGCGCAAACAAAAACTCCATCAAAATCATTGGAGATACCACCGATAAATATTGCCAGGCTTATTTCGCTTACGACTCCAAAAAGTCGGGCGGTGTAACCACTTCGCACCTGCGTTTCGGCGATGAGCCCATCCGCTCGCCTTATCTTGTAAATACCCCCGATTTTGTAGCATGCCATGTGCCCGCATACCTCGATAAATACAATATGCTGAAAGGCCTTAAGAAGGGCGGCACATTCCTGCTCAACAGCATCTGGGATGCAGAAGAAACCAAAAAGCACATTCCCGACCATATGAAACGCTATATGGCTGATAATGAAATCGGTTTCTACATCATCAACGCTACTCAGATTGCTGAAGATATCGGACTTGGCGGACGCACCAATACCATTATGCAGTCGGCTTTCTTCCGCATTTCGGGCGTAATTCCTTACCAGACCGCCGTGGATTACATGAAGGATGCCGTGGTTAAGGACTTTGGCCGCAAGGGCGAGGAGATTGTAAAGATGAACTACGCAGCCATCGATAAGGGCGGTGAAGTTATCAAAGTTGATATTCCTGCAGATTGGAAAAACCTTTCAGATAAGAAAGCCAGGGTTGAGATTGATGCCCCCGACTTCATTAAGGATGTTGTGATGACCATCAACTCAATGCAGGGCGATACCCTTCCGGTAAGTACCTTTAAGGGCCGCGAAGATGGTACCTTCCCCGCAGGAACCACCGAATACGAAAAACGCGGTATCGCCGTTTCCGTTCCTCAGTGGCTCCCCGACAACTGTATCCAGTGTAACCAGTGTGCTTATGTTTGTCCTCACGCCTGTATCCGTCCGTTCCTGATCAATGAGGAAGAGATGAAGCTGGTACCCGAAGGAACACCCACACTGAAAGCCATTCCCAAAACATTCGACGGCCTGCAGTTCAGAATTCAGCTCAGCCCGCTCGATTGTACGGGTTGCGGCAACTGCGTTGATGTATGCCCCGCCAAAACCAAGGCTTTGGTTCTTGAGCCGCTGGAAAGCCAGATGGAGCAGAATAACCTGTGGAACATCATTTCGAAGAATGTTTCTTACAAAGACACCCTCGCCAATAAAGAACAGAATATCAAGAACAGCCAGTTCGCACAGCCGCTGTTCGAGTTCTCGGGCGCTTGCTCGGGTTGCGGTGAAACACCCTATATTAAACTGGTAACCCAGCTTTATGGCGACAGAATGATGGTGGCCAATGCAACCGGCTGTTCATCAATCTATGGCGGTTCCGCACCTTCAACTCCCTATACGGTTAATGCCAATGGCGAAGGCCCCGCATGGGCAAACTCACTGTTCGAAGACAATGCCGAGTTTGGTTTCGGAATGGCAACCGCCGTATCGAAAATGCGCGACAGAATTGCCCTGCGCATGAACGACCTGATGGCAGAAACCAAAAATGCCGACCTGAAAGCAGCCTGCCAGGAGTGGATCGATGGCCGCATGGATGCCGGAAAATCACGCGAAGCATCCGCTAAGGTGCTGCCTCTGCTCGAAACGGAAAATTCTGAGCTGGCAAAAGAGCTTCTGGCACTGAAACAGTACTTCATTAAGAGGTCAATCTGGATGTTTGGCGGCGACGGCTGGGCTTATGACATCGGCTTCGGCGGTCTCGACCATGTGATTGCTTCGGGCGAGGATGTAAATATTCTGGTTCTTGATACCGAGGTTTATTCAAACACCGGCGGTCAGGCATCGAAATCCACCCCTGTCGGAGCTGTTGCCAAATTCGCTGCCAGCGGAAAGAAGATCAGGAAAAAAGACCTCGGTATGATTGCCATGAGCTACGGTTATGTATATGTTGCTCAGGTAGCCATGGGAGCCAACCAGACCCAGTATCTGAAAGCGCTGCGCGAAGCTGAGGCTTATCCCGGACCTTCACTCATCATCGCTTACTCACCCTGTATCAACCACGGCCTCCGCAAGGGAATGGGCAAGGCGCAGGAACAGCAGGCCGATGCCGTTGAAGCAGGATACTGGAGCCTCTACAGGTATAATCCGCTGCTCGAGCAGGAAGGCAAAAACCCGTTCCAGCTCGATTCAAAAGAGCCCGACTTCTCAAAATTCCAGGGATTCCTCGATTCGGAAGTACGCTATACTTCGCTGAAGAAATCGTTCCCCAAAGAAGCCCACGAACTCTTTGCCGCAGCTGAAGAAAACGCAAAATGGCGTTATTACAGCTATCGCCGCATGGCCGACATGGATTTCAGCAAATATTAATTTGCAGGTTTCTTTGTTCACATGTATTTTTGAGCCGGGAATTTTCCCGGCTCTTTTTTATCCTATTTATACAGCCATGAAGAAAATTGTTTCGCTCATTTTACTGATATCCGCACTGTCGATCGTTTCATGCAAACAAAAGCAGACTGATCAAAAATCTGATTATCAGATTGTAAAGCAGGATACTGCCATGTTGCTGATGAAGGACTCAGCCTTCAGGCGGATGGTGAGAAACGAACATCTTGTGATGTCCACTCTTTATCAGCAAACCGCTGCCGAGTACCGTGCGCTCTGTTATCAGGCATTCAATATCGGAAAGGTAATGCTCGACATGGACCTGGCCGACAAAACGGTGAACAAACACCGGATTATCGTACTGGATATTGACGAAACGGTGCTGGATAACAGCGACTTCGAAGCCAAATGCATTCTCGAAAGCACGGTTTACCCGAAATACTGGGATGAGTGGTGCCAGAAAGCCTCAGCCGAACCGCTTCCGGGTGCGGTAGAATTTCTGAAATACGCCCGCGCCAACGGCGTAAGCATTTTCTATGTCACCAACCGGAAAGAGTATCTGAAAGATATTACCATAAAAAATCTTGCCGATAAGGGATTCCCCCATGCCGATGCCGACCATGTGATTGCCCGTACCGACGAGGCAAGCAAGGAGGCGCGCAGACAGGAATTGCTGAATAAATATCACATTTCGCTGCTATTTGGCGATAACCTCAACGATTTCGCCGAAGATTTCGAAGGTCTGGCTGTAAAGCCGAGAAAAGATGCCGTTGACCGCTTTGCTGGCGAATTCGGGAAGAGATTTATCGTGCTTCCCAATGCCATGTACGGCGATTGGGAAGATGCCATCTACGGATACAACACCAGGATAGACGATTCGGTGAAATTTCAGCTGCGCCGCAAAGCGCTTCGTTCGTTCTGAAACGACTCTGCAATGACCATATCCATTCTGATGTCGCGTTCATCAGCCGGAACCCGGTCGAAGAACTGAAAATCAAAGCAGATGGCGGCCTTCAGGCTGTCAACCTTACTCAGGAACTTGTCGTAATAGGCCTTTCCGCGTCCGAGGCGGTTGAAATCCCTGTCGAATGCCAGGCCGGGAACAATGATGAAGTCAATTTTGCCGTACTCGGTGAAAAGAGCGCCAACCGGTTCCATAATTCCGAATGAACCGCCTTCGGCCATCGAACTGTCGTCTTTGTACTCTTTGATCAGCATATCGTCGCCATCAACAACCGGAAGCAGCATCTGCTTCCTGTCTGCCCATTTCCTGACAAAATCGTGGGTGTGCACTTCACCCTTAAACGACCAGAATGCCATAACGACTTTTGCCTTCTGAAATTCAGGCAGCTTCTCAATCCGTTCCATAATTGCCGCCGATGCTTTCAGGTTCTGCTCCGGAGTCTGTGCCGCTATCAGTTGATTTACCTTTTTGCGGAAAGCTTTCTTTTCGGCTCTTAAGTCTTCTGTCATTTCACAAAATATCTTCTGTTTTTTATAAAACGAACCTTCCGGGAAGCGAAAGCCGGTGCTTCAGCTTCTCCGGAAGAAAATGGTTGTATATTAAACGAAGTAAATCAATGGATGTTCAGGAAAAAGGGCAGACGGGCCTGAATACCGGTCATTTCTGCAGCCGAACGCATCTCCTTAATGTAGGGGTAAAGCTGTCCGAATTCTTTTTTCATCCTGGTTTCCGAAGGCTTTCCTGAAAGTTCTTCCATAATCTGGGTGAAGGGGTCTTTCTGCTCGGGCAGTGAAGTTATCCTGTAATCATCAAGCCCGGCCATTCTTGCAGCAATGGCAATGGCATCCTTCAATCCTCCGGTTTTGTCCACAAGGCCGGTTTTTACGCCATCGGTGCCACTCCAGACCCTTCCCTGCCCAATGCTGTCAACCTGTGCCACGGTCATCGAGCGTCCGTCGGCAACATGGCCGATAAATGTTGCGTAAATGCGCTCAACGCTGTTGGTAATCACCTTCTCGGCATAGGGGTCCAGCGGCTTGGTAACTGACATATAATCAGCGTGCTTGTTGGTTTTTGCCACATCAAAGGTAACGCCCAGTTTGTTGTTGAAGAACTTGCTGAAATCCGGAATCACGCCGAAAACGCCGATTGATCCGGTCAGGGTTGTGGGCTGGGCAAGAATGGTATCGGCGGCGCAGGAGATGTAATATCCGCCCGAAGCGGCGTAGTCGCCCATGGATACCACCACCGGTTTTACCTCGTGCGCCAGTTTTATTTCACGCAAAATTACATCCGAAGCAAGCGCACTTCCACCGGGTGAGTTGACTCTGAACACAATGGCCTTCACGGTGCTGTCGGTTCTTGCCTTGCGTATTGCCTTCGATATGCGTTCCGAACCTATGGATTCATCGCTGCCTTCGCCATCGTTGATTGAACCAACGGCGTAAATCACGGCAACCTTATCCTTAGCTCTTTTTTTGGATGTCTTTGCAGCTACATCCTTGTACTTGCCGGGCGTAATTAACTCTATTTTGTCGTTTTCTCCGATTCCAAGCTTTCCCCTCAGAAGGTCGTTCAACTGATCTTTATAAATTACCTGGTCAACAAAATGATAGTTCAGCGCATCTTCCGGTGTCTGAACCAGCAGCGAATCGGCAATTACCTGGAGCCTGGCCGGATCGATTCCCCGTGTTTCGCTGATTCCGGCCGTGAGGTGCTGCCACAGTGAATTGAAATAGGCCAGTGTCTGCTCTCTGTTGGCTTCGCTCATTTTGTCGTTTATAAAAGGCTCGATGGCGCTTTTGTATTTGCCGTGCCTGATGATCTGAGCGTTGATGTCGAGTTTGTTGAGAAGCCCTTTGTAAAAAACAAGCTCTCCCGACATACCCCTGAAATCAATGCCACCTTCGGGATTAAGGGTAATGATATCGGCAACCGTTGACATATAATAGGCTTTCTGCGAATAAACCTCGCCGTAGGCTATAATGAATTTTCCCGATTCCTTGAATTTCAGAAGGGCGTTCCTGATTTCTTCCAAAGTGGCCAGCCCCGAAGGAACTTCGCTCATTTCCATATAGATACCCTTAATGTTGTCGTCTTCTGCAGCTTTCTCAATTACCTCAATCGTTTCGAGAATTCCGGGAACATTTGAAGTGCTGAAGAAATTGGGGCCGCCAAAAGAAAACGGATTTGCCAGTGTACGCTCAGGAATGGACTCTTTCAATGTTAGATATAGCACGGTGTTAGGCTTTACGGTTACCTCTGTCTTCTTGCTAAAAGTCATCAACGATGCCATCATCGCTGCAAAAATGAAAAACAGGATAATCAGTGTCAGGGAAAAACCCGCCATAGATGCAAACATGAATTTGAAAAACTGTTTCATAAGAATCTGGTTTTATTGGGGTTAATGTTTAATTGTTTCAGTTCTTTTTTATCTGCCGTTTATTTTCCGGAACTCAGGGACATACTTCCGGCTGCTTGTTTTGTTTGATTAGATGTTAAAAAGTTGATAAAGTTACAATTGTTCGGCGATTATTTCTCAAATCAATACGCGGAATTATCCTTAATTTCCACTCTGTATATAGATTAAGGTATGCCATTG
>LUZO01000042.1 GCA_001603685.1 Bacteroidales bacterium Bact_23 | reverse complement strand
AAAGTTAGATAAATTGATTTATAATTCACCTATTTAATTCTTGTATTCTGACGCTATTTTTAATAAACTTGCATTGCCGATAAAAACGGGCTATAAATCATATACTGGGCTGATAATCAGCTAAATAAATAATCCGCACGGCATTTTAATCGGATTTTCCATCATCTGTAACCGGGAGAACCAGACATGAGTGAAAGAAAACCAATCAGATCGGCCCTGATTTCTGTGTTTCATAAAGAGGGGCTTGAACCTGTCGTAAAATTACTGCATCAATCGGGAGTTGCCCTGTTTTCGACCGGCGGCACCCATCAGTATATCGAATCGCTGGGGATTCCGGTGAAAACCGTTGAATCGCTGACCGAGTATCCGTCAATTCTTGGCGGAAGGGTAAAAACGCTTCATCCGAAGGTGTTTGGCGGCATTCTTGCCCGCAGGGAGAGCCCTTCCGACCGCGAAGAGATGCAGCAGTACGGCATTCCCGACTTCGATCTTGTGATTGTCGATCTCTACCCGTTTGAAAAAACGGTAGCCTCGGGCGCGGAGCATCAGGATATCATCGAAAAGATTGATATCGGCGGGATTTCGCTGATCCGGGCGGGAGCCAAGAACTACCGCGATGTGCTGATTGTTCCCGACTCGCGGCACTACAGCGAGCTGCTTGAGATTCTCACTGCCGGCGGCTGCGCCGCTACGGAGGAGGAGAGGCTGCGGTTCGCCGCTTATGCTTTTGCCATGTCGTCGCATTATGATACAGCCATCTTCAACCATTTCTCCGCTCTTTCGGGCTATCGTGAGTTTCGCTTCAGTACAGGCGATGCCCATTCGCTCCGCTATGGCGAAAATCCGCACCAGAAGGGCGAGTTTTTCGGAAATCTGGAGGATGTTTTTGTGCAGTTGCACGGGAAAGAGCTGTCGTACAATAACCTGCTCGACCTGGAAGCCGCCATTGCACTTATCCGGGAGTTCAGCGAGCCCACTTTTGCCATCATCAAACACAACAATGCATGCGGCCTGGCCTCGCGCGAAAGGCTGGTTGATGCATGGAATGCCGCACTCGAAGGCGATCCGGTATCGGCTTTCGGGGGGGTGCTGATAACCAATAAGGTGGTGGATGAAGCAACAGCCACAGAGATCAACAAACTCTTTTTCGAAATCATCCTGGCGCCCGGATATGAAAAAAATGCACTGGAACTACTGCAAACAAAGAAAAATAGAGTAATTTTGCAGGCTAAATCGTTTGATTTTCAGGATAAACAATTCAGAAGTTTGCTGAATGGCGTGCTTCAGCAGGAGAAAGACATCAGAACCGAAACCCCTGATAACCTCAGGGTGGTAACGGAAAAAGCGCCTTCGGAAGCTGAAGTGGATGATCTGCTTTTTGCTAACATCATTGTGAAGCACAGCAAGTCAAATGCCATTGTTCTGGCAAAAAACAGGCAGCTTATTGGCAGCGGAGCCGGGCAGACTTCGAGGGTTGATGCGCTGAAACAGGCGATTGACAAAGCCATAACCTTTGGTTTCGACCTGAAAGGGTCGGTGATGGCATCAGACGCTTTCTTCCCGTTTGCCGACTCGGTTGAGCTTGCCCACAAGGCGGGCATTACTTCGGTAATACAACCGGGAGGTTCGGTAAGGGATGAGGAGAGCATCAATTATTGCAATACCGGCGGTCTGAGTATGGTATTTACCGGAGTCAGACACTTTAAACATTGAAAATAAGGAAATTAAATAATGGGACTTTTCTCTTTTATGACCAAGGAGATCGCAATGGATCTCGGAACGGCCAACACAGTTATTATTTACAACGACAAGGTGGTGGTGGATGAACCCTCCATCATTGCCATTGAGCGGAATACCGGTAAAATCATTGCCGTGGGAAAGCGGGCAATGATGATGCACGGAAAAACCCACGAAAATATCAAGACCGTCAGGCCGCTGCGCGACGGTGTTATTGCTGATTTCCAGTCGGCTGAATATATGATCAGGGAAATGATCAAGATGATCGGAGCAATCCGTGGCCTTTTCCCGCCTGCCCTCAAGATGGTAATCTGTATCCCTTCGGGCATCACCGAAGTGGAAGAGCGTGCCGTAAAGGACTCGGCTGAACAGGCCGGAGCCAAGGAAGTGCGCCTGATTCACGAGCCTATGGCGGCAGCCATCGGAATTGGAATAGATGTTCTTGAACCAACCGGCAACATGATCATTGACATAGGAGGCGGTACCTGCGAAATCGCTGTTATTGCACTCGGCGGCATTGTAAACAACAAATCCATCAGGATTGCCGGCGACGACTTCAATAACGACATCGAGGAGTATATGCGCAAACAGCATAACATCAACATCGGTGAGCGTACGGCCGAGGCCATCAAGATAAATGTGGGCGCAGCAGTTACCGAACTCGATAATCCTCCGCCCGATTTTCCCGTTCACGGACGCGATATGCTTACCGGAATTCCCAAGGAGATCTTTGTGAATTACTCCGAGATTGCTCATTGCCTCGACAAGTCAATCTCAAAGATTGAAGCTGCCGTGCTTAATGCACTGGAAATGACACCTCCCGAACTCTCGGCCGATATCTACCGCACCGGTATTTACCTTGCCGGCGGGGGGTCGATGCTGCGCGGCCTCGACAAGAGGATTCACCTTAAAACAAAGCTTCCGGTACATGTTGCCGAAGATCCGCTAAGGGCCGTTGCAAGGGGAACCGGCATTGCCCTGAAGAACTTCAATAAGTTCACTTTCCTGATCAAATAAAAAAAACCGGTCAGACTGATCAGGCATGAGGAGCCGATATGCGACATATACTGGCGTTCATTTGGAAGCATAATTTCTTTTTCCTGTTTGTATTACTGGAAGTCGTCGCCATTATCCTGATGGCGAACCGGAGTTTCTATCAGCGTTCCGTACTTTCGAATGCCACCGATTATGTTACCGGCAGTGCCTATTCAACCTGGTCGGGGATTACCTCCTATTTTAATCTGAAGCGTGATAATCAGCTGCTTGCCGAGGAGAATGCCCGGCTTCACCGCATACTTACCCGCGAGCAGTTGTCGTCGGATACATTAACCCATATGGTTGAGGACACCGTTTTCAACCTGCAATATACCTATGTGGATGCCGTGGTGATAAGCAACTCAACCAACCGCCGCGACAACTACATCATGCTGAACAAAGGGATCCGCCAGGGAATTGAGCGGGATATGGCGGTGATAAGCCCTGCCGGCGTTGTGGGAACCGTGGTAAGCGTTTCGGAGAATTTCAGCTGGGTAATGTCGCTGCTGAATAAACATTCGAAGATCAGCGGGCGCATTCAGCGGCTGAACCAGATGGGAACGGTTGTTTGGGAAGGCGGAAATCCTGCCGTAGGAACCCTGCACGACATACCGGCACATGTGAAAATCAACAAAGGAGATACCATTACCACCAGCGGATTCAGCCACATCTTCCCGGAAGGGATTTCCATTGGCTATGTTGAAGAGATAAACATCAAATCGGGCGACCATTTCTATACCATTCACTTCAGATTTTCGGCCGATCTCAATAGCCTGAGGCATGTTTACATCATAAAAAACCAATTCAGAGAGGAGCAGGAGGAGCTGCGGAAAAACATCATCAATGACTAAGGCCTACGGAAAAGATATTCTCAGGTTTGTTATCCTGGTTGTGCTTCAGGTATTTATCCTGGATCACATCAACCTGGGCGGCTATATCAATCCGTCGCTGTATGTGCTGTTTATTCTGCTGCTGCCTTTCGAAACGCCCGGCTGGCTGTTGCTTGTCTCCTCTTTTCTGATCGGATTCAGTATTGATAGTTTTGGAAATACCACCGGATTGCATGCGGGCGCATCGGTATTTATGGCATTTCTGCGGCCCTGGGCAGTGAGGCTGGCGGGCGCCCCGGCCGAATATGAGGGCAACCTGAAGCCCGGTATAGCCGATATGGGCTTCAGATGGTTCTTCGGATACACCCTGGTACTGGTAATGGCGCATCAGTTTGCATTGTCGATGCTGGAAGCCTTCCGGTTTGCCGAGATAGGATATGTGCTGCTGCGAACCCTGGCAGGCGGTGCATTTACCATCGTACTGATTATCATTGCCGAGTACCTTTTTATGTCGAAACGGAAGTAACATCCGCCGGCTTTTTCCGGAATACCGGAAGGAGTTAATAACGCTGCCGCCTGTCTGCAAAATCATATCTTTGCAGAACAAACCGGCAAATCCGGGAAAATCTCCGGTGAATTTGCCGAAACCCTGAACAGAGTTGTACCATGAAAACCTTTATACCTCCCGATGATTGTTCGCTGAGCGCCATTGATGCCCCCTGTTTCCGGAATCTGCAGCCCGAAGAGATAGAGCTGGCACGGAACAGCAAAACAAGAGTCATCTTCCGTAAAGGGGAGAACCTGACCAAGCAGGGCGCCTTCGCCTCGAGCATTCTTTTTGTGCTCGACGGCCTTGCCAAACTGTATGTGGAAGGGGATACCACGCGGAATTTCAATGTGAGGCTGATCAAAAGCGGCGAGTTTGTCGGCCTTTCCCTGGCTTATAACAACCACACCTATCAGTATTCCGTGGTTGCCCTGCGCGAAACCACCGCCTGCCTTATTGAGAAGGAGGCGGTTACCAGCCTGATGAAGATCAACAATAATTTTGCCTTCAACATTACCAAACGCTATTGCGAAGAGAATTCAAGGTTGTATGGCTCCATCCGCGATCTGATGTTCAAGCAGATGAACGGAAGGCTGGCGGGAGCGCTGCTCTATCTGGGCAGCGAACAGGTGAGTGAAGAGGTGTTCCCGCTGCTGAGCCGGAAAGACATTGCCGATTTTGCCGGCCTTTCAACCGAAAGTACGGTTAAGTTGCTGAAAACCTTTGAAAAAGAAGGGCTCATCAGCCTGGAGGATAAGAACATCCGGCTGAACGACATTCCTGCCCTCGAGCAAATCAGCCTGAGGGGGTAGGGGTAGCTGCCACCTGGCTGCCTCTACTGAAAATTGATTCCCTGCTTGTTATTGGTATATTTTGTTAGCAGCTTTCTGCGCAGTTCGCGGTAGGTTTCCACATTGCGGGCAGCCCGTTCATCCACCTTTGCATTGATGGTCTGAAGTGCTTTTCTGCGGTTCTCTTTCAGATATTTTACCAGCGAGGCCTCCTCGCGCTGAATCTCATCGAAGAATGAGGCTTCCAGCCGTTCGCGTTCCTCCTTTACTAGTTTAAACCCCTGCTGCCAGTTGAGGTAAAGCAGATTATCCACTTCATCGAAAGTCCATTTAGCGCTTGCATCATCGAAGTTGTCGGGGTCGTAAAGTTTGTACGAGGCGGGCATATCCTGAACGCCGCAATAGACCGGCAGATAGGGCGATACCACCTGATTGTCCACATAAATCCAGTAGATGCCGCCAATTTCATTTGGCAGCCATGAGCGAAGCTGGCAGATCATGCCGTAGCCGCCGCGAGCCACATTCCTGCGCCAGGTGATGCCGAGCAGTTCACGCATACTGGTGGTCGGAAACGGGGTGGCCAGGTCGCTGTATTTGATGTTTCCTTTGCCGTCGGGGATGTAGTAGGCCGGATGTTTCGACATATCGTAAATGGTGCCTTCGAAAGTGGAGCGCTGCAGGGCCATCACATCCTGAACGCCGATCTTTTCGGCCGGCTTGCATGAAAACGGATAAATGCTCAGCGGCTCAACATACTGAATGTAGGGATTCTGGGTATCGAAGGGCGATTTAAGGCTGCGGTCTGGTATATCCTTTAGCTCCGGCGCATACTTGCTGTAGAAAAGCCAGAACCTCGAGGTGGCCCACTCGCGGGGAACGGGCGAATAGACATCCTTCCAGATGAAAGGTTTGCCCGAAAGCGGATCGTACCAGCCGTGTTCGATTGCCTTTGACATATAGTTGGACGACACCAGGTAGTTTTCGCTGTCGTTTACATCTATTTCACCGATGATGCTCCAGTTGGGCACCAGTGTGGCATGGTCGTCGGGCAGGCGGCGGGCAGCCCAGATGGCGCCAGGTTCACGGCTGCCGGGGTCCCAGCCCGGGCCGGTGCTGAACACCTCCAGAATCCATACCTCGTTGGGATCGCCTATGGCCAGGCACTCCGATTCATCAATGCATGAGGGGAGGAAACCATAGGTGTCAACCAGATGAGTAATCAGGTCCACCGCTTCACGAGATGTTTTGCAGCGCTCAAGGGCAAAAATCATTGCCTGCTCAATGGTGATGATCTGCTTGCTCTCTTCGCGTTTTATCTTCAGTTCAGCGCGCTGGCTCATGGTGCTCTCGGCTATGGCAAGCTGATGCTCGTTGATGTGCGAATAGGCCGAACGGATGTAGGTGTAGGTCTGCTCCGCCTGCGGGATATAGCCGATGATTTCACCCATACTGTCGAGTGGCTGCCGTACATTCTGAAGCCCCCAGTAAACAGGTGCCATAGCGCCTTTGGGATATTTCCGTCCGTGCATCACCTTAAAACGGGAGTTATCGCCGCAATCGGTCTGCGAAACAATCACCGATCCATCCTTGCTGGCTTTCCTGCCAACGGCTATAATGGTGCACGACATAGCCCCGGGTGCAAAAGCGGCAAGCATCAGGCCGGCCATCAGCGTAAAAAGCATCTTTTTCATAGGAATTCTTTTTTTATGGAAAATCGCCTGATGCAAATATAAGAAGTCACAACAAAAACGGGAGGCATTTTATCCGGAAAAGAGTTGTTCCCAAACAATCTGCCGGAATCGGACAGTTTATTTAAAATCATTCTAAAATAAGGGTAGAATGACAACTAACTTACCCAATATCAGTATTTTGATTTATCTTTGTGTTGCTATGAACGGTATAAAGTATTTCAGCAATCTTTACCATTGTTTTGGCCGCGGCCTTTATGAGTGCTGGATTTGTTAGCCTTCCTTCCGGCCTGTTACCCCGGTAAATTCCGGGGCATTACTGATTTTTCCCCATTCATTTTTAACAATAATGCATTGCCATGGAAGGCGTTGTATTCGATATCAGGCATTATGCCGTTCACGACGGGCCCGGAATCCGGACAACGGTATTCTTTAAGGGTTGTCCGCTTCGCTGTCGCTGGTGCCACAATCCTGAGGGATTTGAAACGGGTCCGGTGAGTGTGGTGCGCGAACGCAGTGTTGCCGGCAGGCTTATGCCGATTACGGATGTTATCGGCAGGAGCTACACCCCTGAAGAGGTGGTGGAGGAGGTGCTGAAAAGCCGCATTTTTTTCGATGAATCTGGAGGCGGGGTTAGCTTTTCGGGTGGCGAACCGCTGATGCAGCCCGGCTTTGCCGGCGCCTGCATGGATCTGCTGAAGAAAGAGGGAATTCACATTGCACTGGATACCTCCGGCTATGCCTCACGCACGGTTTTCGACCTGATTGCCGGGAAATCCGACCTCGTGCTTTTCGACCTGAAACATTACGATTCAGCCGTTCATCAGGAACATACCGGCGTTCCGCTGGAGCCGGTGCTTGAAAACCTGCATTCTCCCGTTTTCGGCCGGGTGGGGCTGATTGCCCGCATTCCGCTGATTCCGGGTTTTAACCTGGCCCCCGATACCCTTCGTAAAATGGCCGAAATACTTCTGGAATCACCTGTCGTTCAGGAGGTTGACCTGTTGCCATACCATAACATCGCCACCCATAAATACGAACGGCTTGGAATTGACTATAGACTGAAAGAGGTAAAAGTTCCTGCAAAGGAGGAGGTTGAGATGGCAGCCGGAATTTTCAGAGAGATGGGATTTCCGGTTAAAATCGGAGGCTGATTGAATTTTTAAGATTAAAAAAACCAGAAAATTAAAAAGCAAAATATTATGAACGAAAGGATTAACCGTTTGAGGCAGAACAGTCTTGATGCCGTTAACCGATTGTCGGACGAGCGTGCGAGGCTGGTAACCGAATTTTACCGTCGTCCGGAAACGGCCGGTATGCCTGTTCCCGTTCAGCGCGGAGAGGTGTTGAAGTACATCATGCAGCACAAGCACCTATATCTTGGTGAGGGTGAGCTGATTGTTGGTGAGCGCGGGCCCGAACCAAAATCGGTACCCACTTATCCCGAAGTTTGCATACATTCGCTGCAGGACCTTGAAATCCTAGATTCGCGGCCAAAGGTGTCGTATAAGGTTGATGAGGAGACCCGCCGCCTCTATCCCGAAGAGATTACCCCCTTCTGGACCGGAAAAAGCGTGCGCGACCGGATGTTCAGCGTGCTTCCCGAAGCCTGGAAAGAGGCTTACTCGGCAGGCGTTTTCACGGAATTTATGGAACAGCGCGCCCCGGGCCATACCGTTGCCGGCGAAAAGGTGTTTGCCAAGGGAATGAATGACCTGATTGCCGATATTGACAGCGAACTTGAAAAGCTTGATTATCTGAATGATGCCGAAGCGCTGCCGAAGTCGGAAGCGCTGAAGGGGATGAGGCTGTCGTGCGAAGCGCTGATTATCCTTGCCGGCCGTTATGTGAAGCTGCTGGAAGAGCGGATCGCCGTTGAAAAGGATGCTGCAAGGCGCGATGAACTGCTCGATATGGCTGCCATCTGCCGCCGCGTTCCGGCAAACGCTCCCGAAACCTTCCACGAAGCGTTGCAGCATTACTGGTTTATCCACCTTGGTGTCATCACCGAACTGAATCCCTGGGATTCGTTCAATCCCGGCCGCCTCGACCAGCACCTGTGGCCTTTCTACAGCCGTGAGCTGAAAGCCGGAACCCTGACCAAAGAGCGCGCCACTGAACTGCTGCAGGCATTCTGGGTTAAGTTCAACAACCACCCGGCGCCGCCGAAAGTGGGGGTAACCGCACAGGAGAGCAACACCTATACCGACTTCTGCCTCATCAATGTGGGGGGCGTAAAAGCCGACGGCTCGGATGCGGTAAACGAACTGAGTTACCTTATCCTCGATGTGATTGAAGAGATGCGTCTTCTGCAGCCCAGTTCCATGGTTCAGCTGAGCAAGAAAAACCCCGATTCGCTGATTCACCGTGCTGCGAAAATCGTAAAGACAGGCTTCGGGCAGCCTTCCATTTTCAATACCGACGCCATCGTTCAGGAGCTGATCCGCCAGGGCAAGACCCCCGAAGATGCACGAAGGGGCGGAGCCTCAGGGTGTGTGGAGGCCGGTGCTTTCGGAACCGAAGCGTACATTCTGACCGGTTACTTCAATCTGCCGAAGATACTGGAACTCACCTTGAACAACGGGGTTGATCCCTTAACGGGGAAGCAGCTTGGCCCCAAAACCGGCGATGCCTCTTCGTTTGAAAGCTATGAAGAGTTCTTCGCCGCATTCAGAAAGATGCTTCAGCACTTTGTGGACATCAAGATTACGGGCAGCAACATCATTGAAAAGATATGGGCTACCCACCTGCCGGCACCTTTCCTCTCCGCCATCATCGACGACTGCATCACCAGCGGGCGCGACTACAATGCCGGCGGAGCCCGCTACAACACCAGCTACATTCAGGGTGTAGGCCTCGGAACCATTACCGATTGCCTCACCGCCATCGATGAGCATGTATTCAAGACAAAACGCTACTCCATGAAGCAGATGCTTAAAATGCTGGATGCCAACTTCGAAGGCTTTGAGGAGGAGCTTGCCGTACTGCTGTACGAAACCCCGAAATACGGAAACGACGATGACCGCGCCGATGTGCATGTGAAAGAGGTATTCGAAGCTTATTTCGATGCGGTTGACGGCAGAAAAAGCCCGCGCGGAGCCACCTACCGCGTAGAGATGCTGCCCACCACCTGCCATGTCTATTTCGGAAGTAAAATCAAGGCGCTGCCCGATGGCCGCCTTGCCGGAAAGCCGCTCTCTGAAGGCATTTCGCCGGTACAGGGCGTCGACCGTAAGGGGCCGACGGCTGTAATAAAATCGGCAGCCAAGTTCGACCATATAAAAACCGGAGGAACCCTGCTCAACCAGAAGTTTTCGCCCGATTTCTTCAGGGGCGACGACGCCATCACCAAACTGGGGCAACTGGTGCGGGCCTATTTCAGAATGGATGGCCATCACATTCAGTTTAATGTGGTTTCGGCCGATACCCTGCGAAAGGCAAGAAAGCATCCGGAGCAGTTCATCAATCTGATTGTGAGGGTTGCAGGCTACAGCGACTATTTCAATGATCTGACGCCGGAATTGCAGGAGGAGATTATCCTGAGAACGGAGCAGGAGAGCATCTGACCCCGGCCGGTTCATACAAAGAAATCGGAAAACAGGAGGCCCGCAGCCGTAAAGCCAGGGAGGGAGCGGACAATTCAGCGGACCCCGCCGGGAATGTTTTCTGAAACAAGGGCAGGTTCAGTGGCTGAAAATATATTTTCGGCAACTGCCTGCCTTTTTGCTCCCCGAACAAGGTTAATTTTTAATTTTGTTGAGAATTAAAGCCTTTGACCATAGCTGATGGCGCCCAAATCACTCGCTTCACGAAAACTGATCATTATAGCCATTTTTGTGGCCGTTGCCTTTGTTTACATTGGCAGGCTTTTCTATCTGCAAATCATTGACGGAAGCTATAAACTATCAGCCGATAACAATGTGCTGCGCTTTGTAACGCAGTATCCCGCCCGCGGACTGATTTACGACCGGAACGGAAAATTGCTGGTGTACAACGAAGCGGTGTACGACCTAATGGTAGTGCCCAGGCTGGTCAAAGAACTGGATACCGCCGAATTCTGCCGCCTGCTGGGCATCACGGTGGTGCAGTATAAGGAAAATCTGCAGAAGGCAAAAAAATACAGCTACTATAAACCCAGCCCCTTTGAGAAGCAGATTTCAAAAGAGACCTACGGATACCTTGAGGAGAAGATGTTCCGGTATCCCGGGTTTTATGTGCAGAAGCGTACCCTCAGGAAATATCCCACACCACTTGGCGCTCATCTGCTCGGATACATTGGGGAGGTTAACCAGAACACCATCGACAAGGATCCGTATTACAAATCGGGCGACTACATTGGCATCAGCGGTATTGAAAAGTCATACGAGGAGGTTTTGCGCGGTACCAAAGGCATTGAAATCCGGATGGTGGATGTTCACAACCGCGAAGTGGGCAGTTATAAGGATGGCCTTTACGATACCCTGGCGGTTATGGGCAGCGATCTGTATCTGACCATTGATGCGGAATTGCAGGAGTACGGCGAGAAACTCATGCAGGGAAAGATGGGCAGTGTGGTGGCAATAGAGCCTGCAACGGGCGAAATTCTGGCTTTTCTATCAAGCCCGGGTTACGATCCCAACCTCCTGGTAGGAAGGGTAAGAGGCAAAAATTTCACGGAATTGTCGAATGATCCGGTTAAGCCGCTTCTTAACCGCGCCATGATGGGGCAATATCCGCCGGGATCCACTTTTAAAATGGTAAATGACCTCGTGGGATTGCAGGAAGGGGTAATTACCCCCCTGACCCGGTTTACCTGCCAGGGAACCGGTTCATCGCCCATACGGTGCACCCACAGCCACCAGACGCCGCTTGATGTGTATGCGGCCATTCAGCAGTCGTGCAACCCCTTTCACTGGCAGGTGTACCGCAATACGCTGAACAACGCCGGACGAAAGAACTTCAGGGACAATTATGTGGCATGGCGCAACCATGTGATGAGCATGGGTTTTGGACATAAACTCGGTACCGATATGCTGTTTGAACTGAGCGGCAGCATTCCTTCAGCAGATAAGTTCGATGCCATTTATGGCGCCGGAAGATGGAATGCCATGACGGTAAGGTCGTTATCGATTGGGCAGGGCGAAATTCTGGTAACTCCGCTGCAGCTCGCCAATTCGGCAGCGGTGATGGCCAACCGCGGCTTTTATGTGGTACCGCATGTGGTGAAAGCAATTGGCGATAACCACGATATGGGCGATAAATTCCAGAAAATAACCTCCTCCATCGCTAAAGAACACTTTGAGGTGGTGGTTGAAGGAATGCGTCAGGTAACGACAATGGGTACCGGGCGTAGGTATCAGGTGCCCGATGTTGTGATGTGTGGAAAGACCGGAACTGCCGAGAATCCGCACGGGAAAGACCACTCGCTCTTTATGGCTTTTGCTCCGGCCGATAAACCGGTGATCGCCATTGCGGTAATTGTGGAGAATGCAGGATTCGGTGCAACCTGGGCGCTACCGATAGCCTCGCTGATGATTGAAAAGTACATTAACAGGGAAGTTACCCGTACTGAACTGGAAGAAAGGATGATAACCAGCAAACTCTATTAATCGTAAATGGCACGGGAACGCGAAAATCTATTCAACAACATCGACTGGACCCTGGTAATCCTTTACCTTGTACTGGTACTGATGGGGTGGCTTAATATCTATGCGGCTGTTTACAACGAAGATCACAAAAGCATCCTCGACCTGAGCCAGAGTTACGGCAAACAGATGCTCTGGATTGTCAGCTCGCTGTTTGTGGCATTGGTTATCCTGCTCACGGATGCGCGCTTTTTCAGCATATTTGCCTATGCAATTTACGGACTGACCATATTGTCGCTGATTGCCGTTTTATCGGTAGGAAGTGTGGTATCAGGCTCCAAATCGTGGTTTGATATCGGTGGTTTCAGGCTACAGCCCGCCGAATTTGCCAAGTTTGCCACCAACCTGGCAATCGCCCGATTCTTCAGTACCCAGAATATCAATGTTAAGGATTTCAAAACCAGATTTATTCCGCTTGTTTTGCTGGGATTGCCGGCTCTGCTTATTCTTTTACAGAACGATACCGGCTCGGCGCTGGTCTATATGTCGTTTGTACTGGTGCTCTACCGTATGGGACTTTCGGGCAATTTCCTTCTGGCGGGTGTGCTGATTGTGGTTGTAGCCCTTTCAACGCTGATGGTCGGGCACTTAAATGTTATCATCGGGCTGACGGTTGCAGCCGGCCTGCTGTTTGCCTTTATGAAGCGCAGCCGGAAAAACATCATCAATCTGGTTGCATTGCTGCTGCTCGGAATCGGCTTTGCCTTTTCGGTTGAGTATGTGATGGACAATGTGCTGATAGAACACCAGCGTACCAGAATCAATGTGCTGCTTGGCAAGGAACTTGACCTGAAGGGCGCCGGATATAATGTGCATCAGTCGAAAATCGCCATCGGATCGGGCGGTTTTTCCGGAAAGGGGTTCCTGAACGGCACCCAGACGAAGTACAACTTCGTGCCCGAGCAGAGTACCGATTTTATTTTCTGTACCGTGGGCGAGGAGTGGGGCTTCCTGGGGGCATTGGTTGTGATCACCCTGTTTATCGTCTTTCTGATCAGGATTGTGAATAATGCGGAGCGACAACGCTCCACCTTCAGCAAAATGTATGGCTATGGCGTTGCCTCCATCCTGTTTTTCCATTTTGCCGTCAACATCGGAATGACCATAGGACTTGTGCCGGTTATCGGAATACCGCTGCCATTCTTCAGCTACGGCGGCTCTTCGCTGTGGGCATTTACCATACTTGTTTTTATCTTTATCAAGCTGGATGCCAACCGAAATGCACTGTTTTAGGCATTGAAAAGGGCTTATTACCTTAAGTGCAGCCTTTCCGGATTGCAATCAGATTAGCTGAAACAGTTTTGAGAATTTTGTATTAGAACCGGTGCTGCACTCCATTTCAGAGAATTATAAAACTCCGGTGAAATCCGGAATCTTTGTAAATTTGTGGTTAATCGTAAACTTGCAACCGCACGCCACAACCCACAAATCTCAACCCGCCAAAAATGTCCGATCCCATACTGCAAGTGAATGACCTCAGCATCTCGTTTCAGGGCGATGAAGGCTGGAATCAGGCAGTGAAGCAGGTTTCGTTTACGCTGAAGCGAGGCGAAACTCTCGGCATTGTGGGTGAAAGCGGCTCCGGAAAATCGGTGACCTCACTGGCGATGATGCGGCTGTTGCCTTCGGGAATCAGCCGAATGGATGCCGGGAACATCATACTCCGCGATACGGCAGGCAAGGAACTTCATCTGGACGCTCTCCCCGAAAAGAAGATGCTTCAGGTAAGGGGTAGGCGGATTGCAATGGTTTTCCAGGAACCGATGACCTCGCTGAACCCTGTGATGCGCTGCGGCAGGCAGATTGCCGAGGCGGTAACCATGCATCTTGGCTACGCCAGAAATAAGGCAAAGGAATATGTCCTCTCCCTTTTCAGGGAGGTAATGCTCCCCGATCCTGAAAAGGCGTTCCGATCGTATCCCCACCAGCTTTCGGGCGGCCAGAAACAGCGGGTGATGATTGCCATGGCCATCTCGTGCAAACCCGAAATCCTGATTGCCGATGAGCCTACCACTGCCCTTGATGTTACCGTGCAGAAGGCCATCCTCAGGCTGCTGAAATCGTTGCAGCAGAAGTATCATATGAGTATGGTGTTCATCAGTCACGATCTGGGAGTGATTGCTGAAATCTCCAACTCCGTGCTGGTAATGAAAGAGGGCAGCATTGTGGAGCAGGGCAGTATAGACAGGATATTCAAAAACCCGCAGCATCCCTATACCATGGGTCTGATTGCGTGCCGGCCGCCGCTGAATATCCGTCTGCGGCGGCTGCCGGTTGTCAGCGATTTCAGTGAAGGGGACAATGGCGTGAAAAACGATTTCAGTCGCCTTTTTGAGGCCATCCCGGCCGCAGAGCGGGAGGCGGATCATCAAAGGCTTTACCGGCAACAGCCGCTGGTTGAGGTAGAAAACCTCTCGGTACACTATCCCATGCCGAAGCCTCTTTTCAGGCGCGAACGGCAATGGTTCCGGGCGGTGGATGAGGTGAGTTTCAGGGTATATCCGGGCGAAACGCTGGGACTTGCCGGGGAATCGGGCTGCGGAAAAACCACCCTTGGCAGGGCGCTGCTCCGGCTGATTGAGCCGTCGGCGGGGAAAGTCCTGTTCAAAGGTACCGACATTGCCGCACTCAGACACGAAGAGCTGAGGCGAATGCGGAAAAACATGCAGATTATCTTTCAGGACCCTTACTCATCGCTAAATCCGCGCATTACTGCCGGCAGCGCCATTATGGAGCCGCTGCTGGTACACGGGATTGCCGCCAGCGAGCGGGAAGGCAAAGCGCTGGTTTATCCGCTGCTGGAGCGGGTAGGCCTGAAACCCGAACATTACAACCGTTATCCGCATCAGTTTTCGGGAGGGCAGCGGCAGCGGATCTGCATTGCACGAGCCCTGGCCCTGAAACCGGAGTTTATCATCTGCGATGAGTCGGTTTCGGCGCTGGATGTATCGGTTCAGGCGCAGGTACTCAATATGCTGAATGAACTGAAACGGGATTTCGGCTTCACCTTTATATTCGTCTCACACGATCTGTCCGTTGTCCGGTTTATGTCCGACAGGATCATGGTGATGAAGGAAGGGAAAATTGTGGAATCGGGCGAAGCGGATGCGTTGTTTACCAATCCGGCCGGGCAATATACAAGAGAGCTGATTTCAGCCATTCCGGAAGGGCCGGTTATGCAAATTGGCTGAGTACCTCCTCAGGCCTGAAAGGTTTGGAAATGTAGCCGTTCATTCCAATCTCATGACACAAATCCCTGAAATCGGAGGGCGAGCTGGCCGTCATTGCCACGATTTTGGTCTGTTTGCGTTTTTCAGCCTCCTCAATCTGCCGTATTTTCAGCGTAGCTTCAAAACCGTCGAGTTCGGGCATGTGTAAGTCCATAAGAATCAGATCGTAACTCCCGTTCAGGAATTTCTCCACGGCAATGCGACCGTTTTCTGCAATATCAATGTTGGGCGAATATTTTCCCAACTGCCACAGTGCAATCTTCTGATTCAGTTTATTATCCTCGGCAATCAGAATCTTCAGGCTATCGTAACTCATATTTCTGTCCCTTTTTTGATAATTCTTCTCACCTGTTTCCGAAAATTCCCGGAAGATATTATCCGGCATCTTTACTGCTTAATATAAATTTTCAAAAAAAGTAATCCGGCAACTGTATAATTTGTTTCCACCGATTGTTTAATTTCCGTCTGCAGGCATTTATAGCAATATAGATACGCTGTGCGGGTAATTTCATACCTTTACAAACATAAAATCCGTTTCATGGCAAAAAATAAAAAACAGAAGATAAAACAGGTCAAACACGACCCATTTATCAAAACGGTGGAGGCGCTGTTCTCTTCCAATCCATTCAAGGGATATAACTTCAGGCAGATTTCGAGGGAACTTGGAGTTTCCGACAAAGTTGGCAGGGAGATGATTAAAACCCTGCTCGACAAGCTGGTTGAAGCCGGCATCATCATTGAGCTGAACCGCGGCAAATTCAAGTACAACCCCGAACTGCTCGCCGATAAGATTATCCATACCACCGTAACCGGGGTTGTGGATATGAAATCGACCGGCAAGGCTTATGTTACCACGCCCGATCTGGATGAGGATGTTTTTATTTCGGCCAACAACACCGGGCATGCCCTGCATGGCGATACGGTAAAGGTACACCTCTTCCCGATGCGCAAGGGGCGCAAGACTGAGGGTGAGATTGTGGAAGTGCTTCATCGGGCGCGGAAGCAATATGTAGGAACGGTTCAGGTAAGCGGCAGATTTGCCTTCCTGGTTCCCGACGAAGTGTCGATTCCGGTGGATATCTACATCCCGAATGAGGCGCTGAACAAGGCAAGGCACGGCCAGAAAGCCATCGCTCAGATTACCGACTGGCCTGAGAGATCGAAGAATCCCTTCGGCGAGATTGTTCAGGTACTCGGCCAGCCGGGCGATAACGATGTGGAGATGAACTCCATTCTGGCTACTTTTGAATTTCCGCTTCAGTTCAGAAATGATACCCTGAAGGAGGCTGAGAAGATACCGGTGGAGATTACGGAGGCCGAGATTAAAAAGCGCCGCGATTTCAGGGAGGTATGGACCTGTACCATCGATCCTGCTGATGCCAAGGACTTTGACGATGCCCTCTCGCTCGGGAAGCTCGGAAACGGCGAATGGGAAGTGGGCATTCACATTGCCGATGTGTCGCATTATGTGAAGCCCGAAACCGCCATCGACCAGGAAGGATACGACCGCGGCACCTCTGTTTATCTGGTTGACCGCACCATCCCCATGCTGCCCGAAAAGCTTTCGAATAATGTGTGCTCGCTCAGGCCGAACGAGGATAAGCTGTGCTATTCGGTGGTGGTTACCATGGATGATGAGGCAAAAGTCACCGGCGAATGGTTTGGCTCCACCATCATCAACAGCAACCGGCGTTACAACTACGACGAAGTGCAGGCAATGATCGAAGGCGGAGAGGGCGATTACAGGGAAGAACTGCTGATTCTGAACCGCCTGGCGGAGAAATTGAGAACCGACAGGTTCAAAAAAGGGTCGATCGGGTTCCACTCGCAGGAGGTGAAATTTATCCTGGATGAAAAGGGCAAGCCGATAGATACCTACATCAAGGAGCAGAAGGAGGCCAATATGCTGATTGAGGATTTTATGCTGCTGGCAAACAGGAGGGTAGCCGAAAAGATTGGCCGCAGAACGGGAAAGGCAAAGCCCAGAACCTTTGTTTACCGCGTTCACGATGAGCCAAATCCCGAAAAGCTCCAGCGTTTTGCCGAGTTCCTTGATAAACTGGGGTATAAAATAAACCTTTCTACCCGCAAGGGGCTTGTCAGCTCGTTCAACCAGCTTTTCGAGCAGATTGCCGGGAAGGGCGAGGGGAATATGATTGAAGCCATCGCCATCCGGACCATGTCGAGGGCGGAATATTCCACAACCAACATCGGCCACTACGGGCTGGCATTTCAGTACTACACCCATTTCACTTCGCCCATCCGCCGCTATCCCGACCTGATGGTACACCGGCTGCTGAAGATGTATCTTGACGGCAAACCCTCGGTTAACGAGCAGGAATACGAGGAATACTGCGTACACAGTTCCGAAATGGAACGCAAGGCAGTAGAGGCGGAACGGGCATCGGTTAAATACAAACAGGCCGAATTCCTGCAGGATAAGATCGGCCAGCCGTTCAACGGACTGATTTCGGGCGTAAGCAAATACGGAATCTATGTTGAACTGGAGGGCAGCAAATGCGAGGGGATGATCTCACTGAAGCTCATGAACGATGACTTCTACTATCTGGATGAGGACAATTACCGGGTAATCGGCCAGCATCACGGGAGGGAGTTCAAGCTGGGCGATCCGGTGCGTATCCGCGTAAAGCGCGTTGACCTGCAAAAGAAACTGATTGACTTTACGCTCGATTCAAACGGAAACGCGAAAAGCGGAAAGAAATGGTAAAATTATTTTCGATTAAATAGGAAAAAACATGGAAAACTTCACTGCTTACAACCCCACTACACTTCACTTCGGCAAAGATGTGCTGCGCGCGCTTGGCCCCACAATCAACCGTTTTGGCAAAAAGGTGCTGCTTGTTTACGGTCAGGGATCGATAAAAAAAAGCGGCCTTTACGACGAAATCATGACCTATCTGAATGCCATCGGCGCCGAGGTATCTGAGTACGGCGGCATCAGGTCGAATCCGGTGATTGAGGATGTGGACGCCGCTGCTGCCATCGGCCGCGAAAAATCGGTGGATGTGATTCTGGCCGTTGGCGGCGGAAGTGTGATTGACTCGGCAAAAGTGATTGCTGCCGCAATCCCCGCTGATGTTCCGGCATGGAATTTCTTTGTGCGCCGGGCAATGATCCGGTGCGCCGTTCCGGTTGTGGCGGTACTTACCCTGGCAGCCACCGGCAGCGAAATGAATCAGTTTGCTGTGGTTTCAAACCATGAGGCCGAGGTTAAAAACAGCATCGGCAGCCCGCTGCTTTTCCCCAAACACTCCTTCCTCGATCCGCAGCTTACGGTAACCGTTCCGCGTAACTACACCGCCTACGGCATTACCGACATCATTGCGCATGCGCTGGAGGCGTATTTCGGGAAAGGGGAGGAGGCAACGCTTACCGATCGTTTTGTATTTGACATCATTAAGGAGGTGATGGAATACGGCCCGCAACTTCTCGATGACCTGACCAACTATGAACTTCGGGCAAAGATCATGTTTGCCGCCACCATGGCGCTGAACGGCATGACCATGTATGGCAGGGCTTCGGGCGAATGGGGCGTTCACAGCATCGGGCATATCCTCTCGCTGCTGTATGATGTTCCCCACGGAGCATCGCTTTCCATCGTATATCCCGCATGGCTGAAGTTGCAGAAAGAGCGGCTGCCGGAGCGCATTTCGCAGCTCGGCCGGAACATTTTCGGCACCGGCGATGTTGATAAAACCATCACCATGTTCGAAGAGTTCTTCCGCCGTATCGGCAGTCCGGTCAGGATCAGTGAGGCTGTTGGTGAAAAAGCCGACCCCGACGAGATTTTCAGGGTAATGGGAAGCAACAAGGCCGCCACCTATGTACACAAACTGGACCAGGACGATTACAGGGAGATTATCCGGCTGATGATGTAGAACCTGTTTCATTAGTTGAGTCTGCAACCATGACCAAACACCATAAGAGGCAGCCCAATATCTTGCTGAGGATTTATTATTCGCTTTCGGGCAAGCAGCCGGAGCCCTATTACGGGCCGCGCAAAATATTGCCCGGATTGCCTCAGGTGGAAGATGAAAAGTCGGCGAAACCGAAAAAACAACCGAAACCGCCGGAAAAAAAAGCTGATCCCCCCGCAAAACATATCAGCAGCGAAACACTGGCGGCCAACCTGATTAACCGCAACCTTTCAGGGCCGGAAAACCGCGGGGCGGACGGCGGACCGGCAAGCACCGATTCCGGTCAGGAGCGCCCGCCCATGCCGGTTAGGCATGCCAAAAGACGGAAAAGGAAAAAGCCGCTGCTGAAAAGGCTCTTCAGGCGAAGAAAGCCCTTGCCGGAGCAACCGGCAATTATTGTGGATAAACCCAAACCGGAGACCATCCGCGAGCTGACGGGGCAGGAACTCCTGCCGATGCTCAACTCGCTGGGCATTTACCTGATTACCTACCTGGTGGTTTATCTGGCCTATCAGTTTGCAACGGTGTTTGTGGCCTCTTACTACAAAATCGATTCGGTACTTTACTATTACGAGCTCTATTTCCCGGCAGGGAATTACAGCGAGCTGTGGACCAGGTTCAACATCATCGCAATTACTTTTGTCGGGCCGCTGGTTTCCCTGCTGATTGCCATTATTCTGCTCAGGGGGATTCTGCCGCTTCAGAAGCCGGGCGTACAGGCAAGGATATTCTTTCTCTGGACTGCCTTTCACGGAGCAGCCCACTTTCTGGGCGCATTTGTGGCGGGAATCGTTACCGACCTGGGATTCGGCTATGTTGCCAACTGGCTCTATATGAATGTGTTCTTCAAGATTCTGATTTCCCTGATCTTCCTGTTTATTCTCACCATTGTCGGTTTTCACAGCACCGGTTTTGCGCTCGAAACCATTGAGCCTGCCGGCCGGAGAACGCCCCGGAGGGCCAAAGCCGCGCTATTGTTCCGCTTTCTGCTGCCGTGGATGATTGGTGCAGGAATTATTTCTCTGGTAAAAATTCCCGATACCACGCCTCAGCATGCGAATATTATGGTTTACGACTCGGTGATTATTGCCAGTATGGGATTTTTGGTAACTCCAGTTCTGTTCCGACATCATGTAGCAGTGAGACCTTTCGGCAAACGAAGCGATTTTTATATCCCACCACGAAGCATTCTTGTTTTTCTGATAGCGCTTGCTGTATTGGTAATATTCCGGTTGGTACTAAGCCACGGATTACACTTTATGATAAAAATCAGCATTGATATGGGATTGAATCGGTAAAGACGATGATGCAGAATGATAAATAAAAGCGGAAAATTTATGGCGTTGATGGAGCCAACGCTATAAATCTTCCGCTTTTAAGCTTACTGTATTTCATCATAAAACAATAAGCAACTCAGCAAAAAGCATTATTCACAGACCACATCAAGGTGGTTGCCGTCCCAACAGTGCCAATTGGCATCATTAAAATGGGCCATGTCTTTAATACGTCCATATTGATTGACTCTGTGCCATTTTATTTCGGTAAGATTTGAGTTGGTATTGTTAAAAATGTTGTAGTACGCGTTATAAATGGGATCATTATTGACACCGTATAGAATATAGGTGCCAAGGTTGGCGTTGCCTGCCAGCACATTCTCATATTTGATGCTTGCATCGTTGTAGTTATTTCTGTGCCAATTGATTTTAATGAAATCCTGATTGTTTAGCGGATCATTTTTCAAGATCCAGCTTCCTTCGGTGCCGGCCTGGTTCGATACACCCGAATACCATAGAAATCCGGTAAATGAATCGCTCTTGCTAATGTACATTTTCCATTCCACGCCATTGCTGATGTATTTTCCTTTAAGTGAAGCAAGGTAAATATCATTGCCCACCGTAAAATTATACGACCAAACCCAGCTTTCTGTAGCCGGATCGTAAAAAGCCTCATGATTGAAAGCTTCCACAAACGAGGCAACCGGTATCGCAAGATTTACCGTAAGAATAGTATTCCAAACACCTACATTTGTTACTGCCCAAAGGTAATTTGTGTAAGTAATGGTTGTCGATTTTAATTCATTATTGAAATCACTCATATCCATAATGAAGGAGGATTGGGGAGGTAGCAGAGGAGCATCTTTTTGATTGTCTTTCTTACAGGAGTTTAGCGATGTAGCCAGAAAAGCCATCAAGACAGTCATGAATAAGAGTTGTTTTTTCATGGTTTTTGGATTTTTTGTTCCATATAAACGCCGAAAGAAATCGTTTTGGTATTATAATACACAAAAAATATGTAATGGATTCATTCTTAGCCGGAAAGAATCACATACATTATCCTGATTTTTTCGGAAAAAGCAATTCAAAATAGAAAATGGAGCTATCGCACAGCAGCCTTCATTCTCATTTTCCATTGAAGAGGTCGTTGGATGTTACCATTCCAACGCCCACCGTATTGTTGGTGGCCTCGTCGATGATAATAAGTGATCCGGTGCGGCGGTTTACCTCGTAAGGGTCAACAAACAGCGGTTTGGTAGTGCGCATCTTAACGCAGGCAATGTCGTTCAGCTTCACCGTCTTATCATCGGTAATGTGTTCCAGGGTATTGACATTCACCTTGTATTTCACCTCCTGAATGATGCAGCGTACATCACGGGTGGTATGCTTCAGCGCATATTTGCCGTTGATCTGCAGCGGCTTTTCATTCATCCAGCACATCATCACTTCAATGTCCTGGGTAATCTGCGGCAGGTTGTCTTCCTTTACAAGCATATCGCCGCGGCTGATGTCGATGTCGTCTTCAAGGGTAAAGGTAACCGACATGGGAGGGTAGGCTTCGCTGAGTTTGCCGTTGTATATGTCGATGGACTTAATTTTGCTGCTGATCATTGAGGGAAGAACGGTTACCCGGTCGCCTTCGCGGAAAACGCCGCCGGCAACCCTTCCGCCGTAGCCACGGTAATCGTGAAACTCATCCGACATCGGCCTGATGACATACTGTACCGGGAAACGGTGGTCGCTGATGTTATGGTCGTGGCCGATCTCAATGTTTTCGAGTACATGAAGCAGGGTTCCGCCGGTGTACCAGGGCATGTTTGCCGAAGGTTCCACAACATTATCGCCGTACAGCGCACTGATGGGTACAAAAGTGATCTCCCTGAGTTTAAGATTCTTCGAAAAATCGCTGTATTTCCTTTTAATATCTTCGAACACCTCCTTTTTGTACTCCACCAGGTCCATCTTGTTGATGCAGATGATGACATGGGGAATCTGCAGCAGCGAAGCGATGTAGGAGTGCCTGCTGGTCTGTTCGGTTACGCCGTTGCGTGCGTCGATGAGAATGATGGCGGCATTGGCGGTTGAGGCGCCGGTAACCATGTTGCGGGTGTACTGGATATGCCCCGGGGTATCGGCAATGATGAATTTTCGTTTCGGGGTGGCAAAATAGCGGTAAGCCACATCAATGGTGATTCCCTGTTCCCTTTCGGCACGGAGCCCGTCGGTAACCAGTGCCAGGTCGATGTGCTCGTTGCCCCTTCTGATGCTGGCTCTCTTCACTGCCTCGAGCTGATCCTCAAAAATGGATTTGCTGTCGTACAGCAGCCTTCCGATCAGGGTGCTTTTTCCGTCATCCACGCTTCCGGCTGTGGTAAACCGGAGCAGTTCCATATCCAGATATCCTTTGGTTGAAAATTCACTCATAAAAATTGGTTGTTGTATTCTGTTTCAGTAGAGAATGGTTGATGAAAAAATCAGAAGTAGCCTTCCTTCTTGCGGTCTTCCATGGCTGCTTCGGAGCGCATATCGTCGGCGCGGCCGCCCCTTTCGGTAATGCGGGTGGCGGCAATCTCCTGAATGATTTCCTCGAGGCTGTTGGCTGTCGAAAGGGTAAGACCGGTGCAGGAGACATCGCCGATGGTGCGGCAGCGAACCATTCTGGTTTCATAGAATTCGTTCTCCTTCAGCATCATAAACGGTGCCTTTGCCATCCATACGCCATCCCGGTTGAAGACTTCACGCTGATGGGTGAAGTAGATTTCGGGCAGCTCAATCTGCTCTTTCAGGATATACTGCCATACATCCATCTCGGTCCAGTTGCTGATGGGGAACACCCTGAAATGTTCGCCTATGTTTTTTCTTCCGTTAAAAATGTTCCAAAGTTCGGGGCGCTGGTTTTTGGGATCCCACTGACCAAATTCGTCGCGGTGCGAGAAGAAACGCTCCTTTGCCCTGGCTTTCTCCTCATCGCGCCTTCCGCCGCCCATGGCTGCATCGAATTTGTATTTTTCGATGGTATCGAGCAGGGTGGTTGTCTGAAGGATGTTCCGGCTGGCTGTAACGCCGGTCTCTTCCACAACCCTTCCGGTGTCGATGCTCTCCTGTACCGAACCCACGATAAGCTGAACGCCCAGCTTTTTCACGAGGTTGTCGCGATAAATCATGGTCTCCTCAAAGTTGTGTCCGGTATCGATGTGCAGCAACGGGAAGGGCATTTTTCCGGGCCAGAACGCTTTTACTGCCAGATGGGTCATCACGATGGAATCTTTTCCACCCGAAAACAGCAGTACCGGGCGCTCAAACTGAGCCGCCACCTCGCGCATGACATAAATGGATTCATATTCAAGCTCTTCAAGGTGTGTGAGCGAATATTTGTTTTTCATAACTCTCTCTTAATTAACGGAATAAGAAATTCAATAAGTTGGTTAATGCTCTCTTCAGGCGATGAGGTGGTTGTGTCAACTTCGAAATCGGGTGCCGCGGGGACTTCGAAAGGAGCTGATACGCCTGTGAAATCGCTGATTTTTCCGCTGCGTGCCTTTTTGTACATTCCTTTCACATCTCGGGTTTCACAAACTTCTACCGGAGCATTTACATAGATGCTGATCAGGTTCTCGCGGCCGATGATTTCGGAAGCCAGCCGGCGTAGCGGCTCGGTCGGGGTGATGAATGCATTGATGGTAATCATGCCGCTCTCCATAAAGAGCTTTGAGATTTCGGCAACCCGCCTGATGTTTTCCACCCTGTCGTCTTCCGAGAAGCCCAGATTGCTGCAGAGGCCTTTTCGGGTGGCATCTCCGTCGAGAAACCGCACAAAAAACCCCCGTTCAAGCAGCGCTTCCGACAGGCCGGAGCCTATGGTGGTCTTCCCCGAGCAGGGCAGGCCGGTTAACCAGATTACCCTTGCCTTCTGCCCGAAACGCTTCTCCATGGATTCTCTGTATCCGGTGTCAATCATATTCTGTTACCTCATGCTGGATAATATGGGTGCAAAGCTACTATTATTTTTTATATCGTTGTCGTTTGTAATCAGGTTATACCGATTGGAAAAATATAATAGACCAATTATCGCTTTG
>LUZO01000041.1 GCA_001603685.1 Bacteroidales bacterium Bact_23 | reverse complement strand
TTTGTTATTCTCTTCCATAGTTCAAAAATATAAAATACTCCAATGCCGTTTATTCCATGACTGAATTTAGTTATTAACATGACGGATGTATTATGTATCGTAATGATATTCAGTAAATTGAAATGAAATGTTTGTTTCGCCCCTGTATGCCGGAATCCTTTAAACGGATAATTGATATATTTGCCGTTGTTAAAAATGAAATGCCATGAAACAGATAAAAATAGCGCTCTTCGTTTTGTTTTTTATTCAGGGAATGTTTCTCAGCCTGTCGGCTCAGAAGCATGCTTTCATCAGCGGAAAGCTGGTGGGTGAAAATGTTGCCGGAGTGACCATTGCAGCGACCGACCCGCTGGCCATGCAGGTTGCCCCGGTAAATGCGGTTACGGCAAGCGACGGCTCATTCCGGTTCGAATTGCCGGCCGATGGGCTTACCCTTACAAAACTCAGCCTGGCATCCGACAAATACATTTATGTTTTTATGAAACCCGGCGATAAAATCGAGTTGGTGCTGGATGCGGCGCGCCCCGGCCGTAAACCCGGAATCAGAGGTTCTGACGATACCAGGATTCTTTATGAAATTGCCGCTGTATCAGCCGGTTATGAGGCAAAAATGGATAGCCTCTCCAGATTGTTTAACGAATTAAAAACCGATCCGGCGCAGAACAGCCGGCTTTATGCCATCCAGGTGGTTTATGCAAAGGAGAGCGAGGATAAACGGCAGGCGCTGCGCAGTTTGCTGCTGAAAAACGCCTCATCGCCGGCTTGTCTGCTTATGATGGATAAGCTGGATGTTTCCGCTGATTTTGATGTTTACGACAGCGTTTCGCGTGCGGTAAACCGCATTTACCCTGACTTTAAGCTGGCGTCCGACCTGGAAAAAACCACTTCGGCCGAGCGGAAACTGGCAGTCGGCAGCGTTGCACCGGAGATCACTCTGCCTTCGCCCGATGGTACCGAGCTGAGTTTGTCGTCGCTGCGCGGAAAGATCGTGCTGATCGATTTCTGGGCTGCGTGGTGCGGCCCCTGCCGCCGCGAAAATCCTGAGGTGGTAAGAATGTACAACAGGTTTAAGGATAAGGGGTTTGAAA
Source organism: Bacteroidales bacterium Bact_23 (assembly GCA_001603685.1). Classification (GTDB taxonomy): domain Bacteria; phylum Bacteroidota; class Bacteroidia; order Bacteroidales; family Lentimicrobiaceae; genus Lentimicrobium. The sequence goes on along the minus strand of LUZO01000041.1, from coordinate 15,374 downwards.
TATTCGGCGTGTCGCTCGACAGGGATCGTGAAGCGTGGCTGAAGGCAATCGAAAAGGACGGGCTGGTCTGGACTCAGGTAAGCGACCTGAAGTACTGGCAAAGCAAGGCAGCGGTGGAGTATGGCGTGAAGTCAATCCCCCACACGGTTTTGCTCGACCGCGAAGGAAGGGTGATTGCCAGGCGCCTGCGCGGACCTGCACTGGAGCAGAAACTGGAGGAGCTTATGCCGGAATAAGACATCCCGGATTCCGGAATGCTTCTGAACGGTTTGCAGAAAACCGGAATTTAATTCTGATTTATAGTTTTTATCAGGAAATCGTACACGCTTTTGCACGACAGTGCATCGTCATGCAACGATTGCTTTACTCTGTCCGATGGCTCTTCATTCTCGTTTTTGTCCTCTTCAAGGTAGGTTACCCCCTGCATAATCGCCGACAAATGGCTCTTTGCCCGGTTTTTGAGTTTCAGAAAGGCGGCAATTTCGCCGATTTCGGCTTCCGGATTCAGCCCGGGCCGGTAGAAATATTTCTCCCTGAAAAGTTCCGAAAGGTCAGCGATGGGGTACTGTTTGACAATACCGGCATAAGTTGTATTGAGCGCAGTTGTGGCGCTGAGGCCGCCGGCGTGGAATATCCTTCCGTTTTCCGACAGCAATTTTCCGAGTTGCTCCCTGATTTTTTCGGTTGGATTTTCACCGGGCCGGACGAGAAATTCGCCTTTGCTGCCATCCTCCGTAATCCACGCCATGCCGGCAATTACCGGTTCAAACGGCCTGAAGCCGTCAAAAAGCGGAATGGCAGGACGGATAATCAGAAAGGCAACAAAGGCTGCCTGGCCGGGGTTGCCGGCCACCACCCTGATCTTTTCCTCATTGATCAGATCGTTTCCCGAAAGATAAGCGGAAAAGATTGCTACCTCGCTTTCCTGCCCGACTCCTTCCGGAATATCGGAAACAGCTGTATATCCCGCCTTAACGAGTGCGTCCCGCCTCTCAAACGGAATTCCGTAAACAAAGTAAACGGAGTCTTTTCCCGTGTTTTTCCAGCAGTGCCCGATAAAATCGCAGGGGTAGGGGTTGTAGCATTGGATTCCCACCGGAATGGGTGGAGAGTGCTTCAGCGCCAGGACCTCTTTCGACAGGATAATCTGCCCGGCAATGAAAGCGTGCATTCCGGCCACCTTTTCAGTAACATCCACAGGCTCGAACAAACCGATGACATCGGGCTCGCCTTGCCTGATGTAATCCGGGTTCATCCGTATGATGCTGAAAGAGCTGAGTTTCAGTCCAGAACCCTCAATTACATAATGCTGCAATGCGGCGTCGGTAATGTAGGTGTCGGAAACGGAGAGTGAACTTTTTACCTCGAAAGCGTGCCACCCGGCCTCATCCTTTGTCAGGATATCGAGGAAAACAAGCACCCCGTCGTGCAGGAATGCCGCTTCGTAAATAACCGGCGTATTCGCTTCTACGAGTGAGCGGGTTTTCTCAAGCGAAGCCCTGTATTGCGTGGGATGCGCTGCGGCACAGCTTATGCCGCCGGGAAAGAGTTGCCAGGCAAGTTTGCCAACATCATGCCCCCTCCGGAACTTGGCCAGTTGTTCGGGCGAAAGCCTGTCGCGCAGAAACGGCCTGTTCTTGTGCAGATACAGCGATTTCTGGCATTGCTGCCCGCGGATAAATGTGGATTTTGATAGAGAATATCCCTCCTTGGCCAAAACAATTACTGTTTTTCGATGGAGATCAGTTCAACTTCAAAAATCAGAACGGAGCCTCCCGGAATAGGGCCGGCACCCCTGTCGCCATAACCCAGGTTCGATGGGATGTAGAAGATATATTTTGCGCCCGGCTGCATCAGTTGAACGCCTTCGGTCCAGCCGGCAATCACTCCGTTTAGCGGGAATTTGATGGTTTCGCCCCGCTCGACCGATGAGTCGAACACCGTACCGTCAATAAGTTTGCCGGTATAATGCACTTCAACCACATCTTCGGCGTTGGGATGTTCGCCTTCGCCTTCTTTGATCACCTTATACTGCAATCCGCTGGCTGTGACTACCACACCGGGTTCGCTGCTGTTTTTTTGCAAAAAAGCTTCGCCTTCGGCACGCGCCTCGCTGGCTGCAGCCTGCGACTGAATTTGCTGTTTCATCATCATCTCCTGCTGAAAAGCCATCATAATCCGGTCGGTGGCCTCTTCGCCGATAACGCCTTCAATTCCCTTCAGACCATCTTTCATGCCCTGGAACAAGGCGGTTTCATTAACTGTTATATCGTTGGTGGCCAGGTTCTTGCCGATATCTCTCCCGATGATGTAGCTGATTGAGTCCTGCCTGGTTTTTAAAACTTCGCTTTCCTCAGCAATGGTTTTATCGTTTTTATTTTTTTTCGAGGCTTTTTGTGCCATTGCCGGCAAGCCTGTCAATAACGCGGAAATAAGGAGCATGCAAATTGCTCCGGTCAATTTTTTCATGGAGATGTTTTTATAATTATCCGGCAAATGTAAAAATTAGCCGGCTTAATTGCCATAAAAGCCGGATAATTTGCAATTTTTAACGGTTAGGGGAATAAAAGGGCGGACGAGCCGGAAAACCCTAAGGCATTTATTGCCGCCGGCATCCGGGTTACGGAAATACAATATCCGACTGCGGAATCAGCGGCAACCCTTTGTATCTCAATAGAAGCTGAACCACTGCTACCACATCTTTCTGACAATACTCTACAATTCTGGGAAGATTTTTCTCGTTCCAGTAAACCTCTGCCACCATGCTTCCGTCAATATCATCCTTTGGTGTGGGGATGTTAAAAATGGCGGTGAGCAGCGCCAGCGAGGTGTAGCTTTTGTAATCGCCGAATTTCCATAGCTCCATGGTGTCAATGTGCTGCACCTCCCACGGTTTGCGGCCGGCGGTATCGATAAGCGATGGAAGCGCTATACCGTTTATGAGCATCCTGCGGGCAATGTAGGGAAAGTCGAACTCCTTTCCGTTGTGCGCACAGAGCAGGTCGTCGGGTGCGCTGAAACTGTTGTTCAGCAGGGCCGAAAACCCGCTGAGCAGTTCCCCTTCGTTATCACTGGCAAAGGATTTTATCCGGAGCTGGCCATTCCTCACAACACCGACCGAGATGCAGATGATTTTCCCGAATTCGGCATAAATTCCCGCACGGCCATACAGCGTTTCAGCCGTATCAGCCGGATCTGACGATAATTTCTGCGCCTTGCGGTTCCACAACGCCCTGAGTTCTTCGGGAACCATTTTGTAATCGGGATATTGAGGAACGGTTTCAATGTCCAGAAACAACACTTTTTCTATATTGATATGGTCAAGCATGGGTGGTTATTTTTCTGTCTTACAAGTGGTTGATATGCAGGTTAAAATACTTTCAGAGCCCTTTCGGATGAATCGGGCACGAATGTTTGGAAAATACCGGGCATCCTGACTGATGTCATTTGAGTTGACTGGTTCTTCCGGGTATAATTATCCGGGTTAAAGGTAGTGCAAATGTTTCAGCTCCCCAAATTTTTCCATATTTATTAATCGCCTGACTTTTTATGATTTTGCTGATGTTCTTTCAATCTGTCGACTTGCAGTGCAACGGGGGAGGATTTGATGTAATTTTGCTGGTGATCTGAAAAAATCAAAACTGTGATAAGGCCAAAGCTTTACAGTCTGTTAATATGGGCAATCCTTGCCCGGTTGCTTGCCTCCTGTGGCGCTGATGACGGGTACATCACGCCTCCGGACATTCAGATCATCAGCCCGTATCAGGGCCAGACCTTTGGTTTTGGCGATACCATTGCAATACGCGCTGATATTACCCATCACAGGCCGCTTTCTTATGCGAAAGTTACCCTGCTTAATTCAGCCGGTATCCCGGCAATGGCTGCCGGAGATTTCACCGTTAACGGAAATAGCCTGAATCTTTCAGCCACGCTGGCACTGGATAATCCGCAACTTGCGGGCGGAGCCTATAGCATTCAGGTGCGGGCTGGCGATGGTGAGGCGGAAGCCTCTGAATATGTGAAGATTCAGTATCAGGAGCTTGAGCGGGAACTGGTTTCGGTAATGGCGGTGGCGGAAAAATCGGCTCAGGATTATGTCGTTTACGAGATTCCGCTGTCAGGTCAGATGAAGGAACGCTTTCAGTTCCAGGGCGATTACTCGGGCGCGGCCATCAGTGCGCTGAACGGCCAGTTGTACACTGCGGGGAGCATATCGGGAAGCCTAAGCGCATGGAACCTAAGCCGCAATGTGGTTGACTGGTCGGTGCCGGCGGTGGTGAATCCTTCCCTGCCTTATTTCCATCACCTTTATTGTGACGGCGAAGTGGCTTTTGCATCCGATCGCGACGGCTACATAAAAGGCTATGCGCGGAATGGGGAGGTGATGTTCAGAAGTGCGCGGTTTGACAACGGAAAATTCACAAAATTCATCAGATACAAAAATTGGCTGATTGCCGTTTTTAAACCGTTTAACGGGGTTTTTAACGATCTGGTGGTTCTGAATTACCCTGCGGGAACTGTTTTCAGGCAGATTCAGTTTATGGGTGAGGCCGTGCATATGGAAGGAATGGGAAAAGAGGGAATTCTTCTTTTTGTAAATTCCGGAAGCGAAGCCTCGGCGCTCAGCTTTTCGGTTGACGATAATGTGCTGGTACAGCTTAAAACCTTTTCTTTCAGTCATATCGACAAGGTAAGCGGGCCGGAAGATGGGAATTGTTTTATTGCGACGGGACATGAGGTGTGGTGGTATCGGCCGGCAATCGGCAGTGCCGTTAAATACCTGGAGCCCGGAAATATTTCATCACTTCAGTACGATCCGCTTTCAGGACTTATCTTTGTTTCGTCAGGAAATGAAGTTTCGGCATACCGTCTTCCGGAAGCCGGGGCCGTGAGCAAAGTTGCCACCGGCGCTGAAATCGTTGACCTTTTACTCTATTACAACCGGTAACCATGAACGGCAACATCATACCCGTACTTACTGAAGATGGCTCGGTTACCCTATTCAACCGGGAACTGGGTGAGCATTACCACTCCATCCACGGGGCGGTTCAGGAGTCGGGCCATGTGTTTATTGATGCGGGTTTTAAAGCGGCAGCCGCGAAATTCGCTCAGATTACCGTACTGGAAATCGGGTTCGGAACCGGCCTGAATGCATTGCTTACTTTTATGGAAGCGGAGAAAGCCGGAATAACGGTAAATTATCACACCCTGGAGCCCTTCCCGATAGATGATGATACTGCAAATTCATTGAATTACTGTGATTTACCCGGACTGGAGCATTTGAAAGGCATTTTTACGAAAATGCACAGTGCCGCACCCGGTACGGATGTCCTGCTGAGCCCGGATTTCAATTTCAGAAAGGAAAAGGTCCATTTACAGGAATACCATGCCGGTGAACTGCGGGTAAACCTGGTTTATTTCGATGCATTCTCGCCTGAAACAGCTCCTGAACTCTGGAAACCCGAAATTTTCGAACGGCTCAGGCAATGGGTGATTCCGGGAGGTGTACTGGTGACTTACAGTGCAAAAGGGGAGGTGCGAAGGTCGCTTCAGGGGGCCGGATTTGCTACCGAACGCTTGCCCGGCCCTCCGGGAAAACGGGAAATTCTCAGGGCTACTGCTGTATAAATCTGTTGATTATGAAAAACTGCAACTTCAATATTCGTGTTTACGGACTGATTGTTAACGGTTCACGCCTGCTGATTACCGATGAGTTCAGGCTGGGAATGTTCATGACCAAGTTCCCGGGCGGCGGCCTTAATTTCGGAGAAGGAACCATCGATTGCCTGAAACGCGAATGCCTCGAAGAACTGGGACAGAAAATAGAAATTGTACGCCATTTTTACACGACCGACTATTTCCAGCCGTCGCACTTTTTGCCTGAAACCACTCAGATTATCAATGTGTACTATGTGGCACGCCTGAAAGGGAGGCCGGCATTCAGGATTTTAGACAAACCGCTGGATATTGAGGCCATCGACGGCGCCCAGTCGTTTCGCTGGGTCTCCGTTGCAGAGCTTGACCCCGATATGTTTACCCTGCCCGTTGACAAGGTTGTGGCGGCATTGATACAGAAAGATCCGGCTGCACTATCGGATTCTGAATAGGGGGTAATTCATCAGCTGCCCTTCATAAATCCTGAGGTCCGTTACATTGGCTCGGGGCGGCCCCATCCTTACCCGGCTGATAAACAGCTCAATCTGCTCCTCACTTCCTTCGGCTTCAATGTAAACGGAACCGTCATATTCGTTGCTTACATAACCGCATACCCCGGTTTCTTCTGCCACTTTTCTGGTGAAATAGCGGAATCCCACTCCCTGAACCCGGCCATAAACACGGATGATAAAATTTTTGGTCATATTATGATTCAGGCATTCAGCCGTTTGGTTATAAGTCCGTCGATAAGCATAAACAGTTGTCTGGGATTGTTCGTTCGCCAGTTTATGCTGTTCAGCCTGCCTCCGGTTGATAAATAGTAATCCAGCCTCCCGCGGCTTATCTCATCCAGCACATGATCTCTGAAATTGATGCAGGCAATCCAGCCATCCTCAATGTTGTCAAACCATTCCTGGTAATATGAATCGTCGTCGGCATGGAAATTCAGCACATTCTCGCCAATAAGAATAAATTTCCTGATGCCGGAATCTATCAGTGTTTCAATTACATTGCGGTACAGGTACATGATGTCGTTGTACAGAATGTCGTTCCATTCGCCCAGGCATTCAATCACACAAAAGCCATCGGTATAGCTTGCATACAACAGCTTTACATACAGGGTTGCCGAGCCCATCTCATCCCACTGCGGGTGGATATAGTAATTATAAACGGAGTTAATGCACTCTGTTTCACTGTACTCCCTTCCGTAAAACGGCGATCGCTGGTCGGAAGATGAATTGTAAAGGTTGCGCCAGCCATAAAACGGCTCAATATCATGCATAGGGGTGTTCCCTTTGTTTTACAAACAATAAACGAACGGAGATAAAATATGTTTTGCTTGAAGAAATGCTCTTATAATTAAACCGGATTTGTATATACTGTATCCGTGTAATTCCGTTCAATCCGCGTTATCCGTGTTCAAAAAAATGGAACACTGATGACACAGATCAGACGGATAATTGCAGATAAAAACCGTTTAAATCAGTTCAATCCGCGTTATCCGTGTTCCATAAAAAATGCCCAAAGATTATATCGATAGTCACGGACTTTTCAAATCTTCAGCGAAATATAAAAAAAAAGGCTGCACATAAACCGGCAGCCTCTTTGCAAAATGAATCAACCTGAGCGCTATTTGGCTGAACCTGTTGAAGGAACATATTTCTGCACAAAATTCAGCGAATTGTTCTCGATGATGCTCATATCGGCAGTATCCACAATACCGTCGCCATTGCAGTCGGTGCTGAGATATCCGCTACTGAACGAAGATACTTCATTGTCAACAAATGTCATATCTATTGTGTCCACAAAGCCATCCTGGGTGATGTCGCCGCCGAAAATAAGGAAATTCCCGTCGCCGGCAGGTTTCAGGTTGGAGCCATAAGCTTTTCCAGGTGCATCGAAATCCCAGTTGATGATGCTTCCGCTGAAGCTTACTGCGGTAGCACTTGTGGTTTCGATGGAATTTCTATGCTTAATGGTAATATAGTATGCGTCTGTTAGCCCTGCCGGAAGTGAAACCGAGGCAGTTCCGTCGGTATGCAGATCAACACCGGTGAAGGTGTAGATCGTATTGTAATTGTCTGCATCGTGAAGCTCGATGGTTATTTTATCGGCCACATCACCCGAAAACTGGTCGCCGGAGTCTCCCTGTGCCTTTGACATCAGGTTGTTGCCTTCATACAACGATTCAAGCATCACTGAGACATTCAGCGTTTCGGCACCGGAAAAATCACCTGTAATGGAAATATTATCTATTATCCAATAGTTGAACATATAGTGATTTCCATCGACAACCCAGGCAACATAGGTAGTTCCGCCAATATTATGGGTAATCGGAATGTTTATCGGTCCTATTGCATCTCCATAGCCGGAAATATTTATGACCGCTTCGTCATCCCAGTTAAAACCATCGGAGCTGGACTGGATTTTGCAGGTAACCCCAAAATTGTAATCCTCGTAGTATTGTAAAAATGAGAGATTAAGGGAAGACGCGCCTGCGGTGTTCATTGGAGGAGAGATTAATCTGGTAACTCCCGTTATTCCGGTCCAGGATACAGATGCTTCATTCGGAGTTCCGCCTGCGTAATTTGATTGGATTATTCCCCATTGCCCATCTGCCGTTGTTGTTTGACTCCAGCAGTCAGGCATGAAGTTATCATCAAAGGTTTCTGAGTAAGGCAGGCTTACCGTTTCACACATTGTGGTGGCTTGGGCATATCGTTTGAATAAAGAATAGCTGTTGCCATTTTTCGACCAGATGGCATAATAGTATATAGTATTTTGGTTCAATCCAATGTCTGAAAAACTCCCGAGTGATCCGGTATAGATGACCGTTCCGCCTCCGGGAATCGGATCTCCCGGAGAATAGGATCCGTTGGTGGGCGAACCGAAGATATAATCAGTGTTTCTGGCCACCAGTACATCATCATTATCGGCATTTTTAGTCCAGTTTAGATCAATCTGGCTGGCTGATACGGCTTGTGCCGTGAAAGCAAGCGGAGGCTGGATAATTGTGGGATCCACATAATTCATGGTTTCCAGCAATGCCTGATAGGCATTCAGTCTTCCGCTTCCAAGCATGCCTTCGTAGCCCGGGTTAAGCGGGTAAATATCATCAGCGGTAGAGGAAAGTATGTTTCTGACATCATCAGCGCTAAGCTGCCCGGGTGCAAGGGAAATAATCAGTGCTGCAACCCCCGAAACATGGGGACAAGCCATTGAGGTTCCCTGATAAAAACCATAGGAATTTCCAGTCAAAGTGCTTAACACGCCTTGTGCTGTAATATAATCGGTTTCACCTCCCGGTGCTGCAATATCAACCCAGGTGTCAAAATTCGAATACCAGGCCTTCATATCGTTGTTGTTGGTTGCAGCCACGGCAAAAGCACCGCTATAACATCCCGGATATTTTAGCCCTGAAGAGTTATTGTTTCCGGCTGAAAAAATGGTAATTCCTCCGCCTAAAACAGAGCCGCCGCCATTGGCATTGAAATAATCAATGGCATCCAGTTCTGATTGGTTATAAACGCCAGCCTGTGTATATCCCCAGCTGTTCTGCGATATGGCAGCGCCTTGATCAGCCGCCCATACCGGGGCAACCCCAAATCCCCCCTGGTAATCACCATCGAACACCTGGCATGACATCAGCCTGACTCCGTCACCGGTGCCTGAGCCTCCGGCAATTCCGCTAACTCCTGTACCATTGTTTGTGTTTGCAGCAATGGTGCCTGCAACATGGGTGCCATGATTGCCAGGATGAATGGTGAATGAGCTGTCTACAAAATTGTATCCTGTTCCGCTCCACATATTGGCAGCAAGGTCAGGGTGGTTGTATTGTATCCCGCCGTCAATGACAGCAACAATTACTGAACTGTTTCCTTTTATAATATCCCATGCCTCAAGCAGGTCAATATCGGCATCGGGAGTGCCGCCCTGCTGACCTGTATTGTGGTAGTGCCACTGCTCATTAAAGCGCGGATCGGCAGGGGTATAGGTCAGTACCGGCCCGCTGCCGGTATTAACGGCATTGCTTACATTGCCGATTAGCTCTTTGCGATAAACGGGTTCAGCCACTTCAATTTCAGGAAGCTGTGCATACTGCTGAACCATTGTTTTGATATTGGTACCGGCCGGTACTTCCAGGGTAAACCATAAATGGAGACCCCAGGCCCGGTGCCGGGCAGTGAATTGCGTGTTCTGAAGAGCGGCCGCAAATGGTTTTTTGGCTTCCGAGACATGGAACTGCCCGTTCAGGTTGTCCACTGCGGAAATTCCGAACTTTACGGTTCCGTCAGCTCCTTTGGTCAGGGCGAGAGCATCAATCAACGGCTCCGCCTGCCTGCTGAACTTAATTTGAATAATCCCCTTTTCTATGGCATTGTCGGGAACTGCCATCAGGTTTATGGGCGGCCTTTCACCCCTGATGACATTCTGCGCGGCTGATCTTTCAGGAAAAATACAGAATAGAAAAACCGTAAGCAAGAAAATGGAAAACAACAGGGTTTTCGTTATCGGGTAAAACTTTGATTTCATAACTGCTTGATTTAAGTTATTTGGTTTTATTGCTAAAAGCACATGCCCTATGATTGACATTGACCAGGAAGCATTTGTCGTTTATCGATTCAAAGAGCCGGAATTAAATGAAATAGTCCGGGTTTTCAGGATAGCCTGAAGAACTGAGCAAAATAGCCGGAAGTGTTTGGGAAAATCCGACAGATGGGCTGTGAAAGAACTTGCATTACAAATGTATAGGCAATCCGGAGTGGACTGGCTAATATTCTGATATGCAATCTGTTAACTGAGGGTTGCCTTGTTTTTTTACTTGCCGGTCTTGCCCGGATTTCCGGACTAAACTGATAAATCAAAGGGTAAAGAAGCACGGGTATTAAAACCCGGGCTCCTTTACAATGACTTCTTCGCCTATTTTATTTGTTTTCTTGCGTCAAAGACCTTTTTTGCGCCATAGCCGGCAGCCATGGTTATCAGAAGTACAATTCCGCTTCCAATGGGAGCGCTTCCTCCGCCACCTCCGCCAATGGGAGGGCCGCCAACGGGGTCACCACCGGGATTGGTGCCCGGGCCCGGTTGTGCAAACAGGCTGGTTGAGAATGCGAGTGTCACCAATACGGTAAGAGCAGCTAAATATTTTACGATTCTTTTCATGGTTTTCAGGTTTTTTGTTGTTTGAAGAACCCTCCGGCGATGGCCGGAGAGTTCAGAATAATTTTATTAACGGATAAATACTTTCTGGTTGGCGATGCCCTTTTCTGTTATCACCTTTACAATATAGGTTCCGATAACTGCATTTACAGGGATCGTGGTTGTCATCCGGCTGCTGAGGCTATTTACGGCGATCTCTCTTCCCGAAAGGTCGTAGATAAATACTTCGCCCGAAAGGCCGGTTGTATTGGTAATAACCACCGTATGGTCATAGCTGTAAATCTGAATGCCGCCAAGCGCCGGTTCGCTTATTCCCGTTGCCGATTTGAAATGTAATCTGAAGCGGGCATTGTCATCGCCGGTGCTATAGGTGAAATCATAAACCGGATTTTTGCGCAAATCCTGAATGATGTTCAGCTTCAAATCCTCAAGCAATACCGGAATTGCGGCATCAAAACTCTCCATACCCGAAGCGGTAATGACATAATTGCCGGCAGCACCACTGAAGAATCCCAGGTTAACCGTCTCATTTCCTTCAAATGGCAGTGAATTGACGCTTAATGAGCTTCCCGGAACAATGCTGTATAACTGCGGTGCTTTTTCCAATCCCCAGAGTTTAAATGCATCATAGCTAAAATCGAACTGCGGGGTAGCTTCATCCCTGAACCGGACATAGGTAAGATCGGAATAATTGTTTCCTTCTACACCAAGTTCCAGGACATTGGCGAGGCTGCTTTTATAGAACGGAATGTTGCTGTGAACGCGGGCCGACAACGGAATCTCAAACTGTTCGCCGTCAAATACAGCCTGGGTAAAGAAGCCATTCTGTGCGGGAATGATTCCATCGGTCAAGCTGCCAACCCCGTCAACATACGACAGGTATTGCGAACCGCTCCAGATATATACGGCACGGCTATCTGCAACAATTGCTCTGTTGGCGCTGCTGATCAGATCCCAGGAGATGGCGCTCTGGAATGGATTGCCCAACAGGTTCCATGCTACACGGTTGGGATCGGTACTGGTATTTAATCTGGAGAGTGTAAGCAATTGATCGGTTTTATTGAATTCTCCGGGGAAGTGTGCCATTTGAGGCTCCGTCATTTCAATGGAGTAACCGATGCCAGGCGTCAGGTAGTTATAAACAAAGAGGTTTTCCCATTCACCTGTATCTTCATGATACTGGCGTGCCCATACGGCATCCTGATTCAGCGGGAATACCGTACCAAAATTGACGCTGGTTACCGGTGATGAAACAAAATGGAAGTCTGAGTTTGCAAAGTATCTCAGAACTTCAGCATTGCCGCCAACGGTAAGGTATTCGGCTCCAATAAATGAGCCTCCGTCCTGAATAAGAATGTCATGACATTCGGCTGCCGATTCAAGCGTAGGATAGTTTGCCAGTCCGCCGGGAATGGTTACATTGGTGGAATCGGCTGGAACGCAATCGCTCCAGTTGCCCGGATCAAACCAGTTGTTGTCAACGGCACCGGTCCAGGTGGTTTCGAGGCAACCTGTGGCACACTGGGTAACGGTAAAGGTAAACGAGCAGGAAGCTGAACATCCGTTTGCATCTTCATAATAATAGGTGATTATATGATCACCGGGGCCGGCTGTTGCCGGATCAAATTCTCCGCCAATGACTCCGGTGCCTGTATAGACTCCACCGGTTGGCAATGCTCCGTCAAGAACAACGGGAGCCTGATCTGAGCAAAAAGTTGCATCGTCCGGGCAGGTAACTGAAGGTAAGGGGTTTTCCACAACCGTGACACTGCCATTCATTGATGTTGTGCCCGCTGCATTGGTGCCCGATGCGGTATAAACACCGGCCAATTGAAGTCCAAAGCTCAGTGAATTGCCTGTTCCGGTGAAAGTTCCTGCTGAAGAACCGTCTTTATATAAGGTATATACCACACCGGTTTCTGAACCAGAAAGGCCTACTTCTATGCCGGAACCGCCCTCACAGTATGATCCTCCGCCTGTTACAGTGAAAGCTGACGGAGGTAAAATGATCTCCTCAACCACCATGGTAATGGTATTGGAAGTTGCTGTGGCGGGCGAAGCACAGGGGGCATCGGAAGTCAGAACTGCATAAACTTCATCGCCATCTTCAGGTTGTATATTGAATGTCTCAAATGAACCAGCATAATCACCATTTACATACCAGTCAATTTGAGGATTGTCGCCTCCGTTAACCACTGTTGCAGAAACGGTAACAATGGTTCCGGGAGTTACAGCTCCGGCCGGATTTGCTGAAATGGTTATCGAAGGCGTTACTACCGGGTTTACATTCATGTAGATGGTGTTCGAAGTTACATCGCCGCTTGCGGGGCAGATAACATCAGGGGTCAGGACCACATAAACCTCATCATTGTCAGCCGGAGTATAGGTGAAAGATCCCGCGTGATCGGGCCCGTCCTGCTGTTCACCATTTACAAACCAGGTAAAGGTCGGAAAGTCACCGCCGTTAACCGGGGTTGCGGTAAAGGTAACCTCGGTGCCTTCGCACACATTATTGCTGCTTGCCGAAATTGAAACACCCGAAGTAACGGCTTCGTTTATCACTACCTGCATGGTATAGGCGTTTGCACATTGTCCGGCATCAGGAGTGAAGGTAAAACTAAAAGTGCCCGGAACATTTGTGGAAATGGCCGGCGGATTCCAGGTGCCCGCGTATCCGTTATCAGAAGTGGTAGGTAGACCAGGAGCAGATGCGAACTGGCAATATGGACCGAAATTAGGGAAGAGCGGATCTTCTCTGGGTTCTTCTGTTATAGATGCAGAACCATTCATTTGTATGGGATCCGGACAATCGTCATTGGTGGCGAATATGGTATAAACACCTGCGGTTTGCGGTCCGAAATCCAGAGCCTGACCGGTTCCGGAGAGCACAGTAGTGGTTTCTACACCATCCTTGAATAAGGTATAGTTTACATCAGTTTCGGAACCATCAAGGCCTACGGCAACTCCATCATCATTTTGGCAGTACGAACCGCTTCCTGTTACATTAAATACCTCAGGGCATACAATTGCTCCGGAATTAAGCACCGGATTTTCATAAACATGGGCATTGGTTCCCGGCTCGCCCGGGCTGCCCGGAACAACAGCCAGCTGCGTATTTACCGGAGGTACCGTCCACTGGCTTGCAGAGGAGTTCCATACCGCATTGGTATAATCGTAATGTGCAACCCTGGTGGCATAATTGGGAATCCCGGCCGTACTTGAGTAAAACGCCAGATTTGGCTGCGAATTGGGAACAAAGGGCTGGTCGGAGGTAATGACTACGCGGATGATACGGGTGCCATATCCGGTTTTTGAAATAATCGTACCGGCAGGCGATCCCGGAGAACCTGGACCAGGAGGTACACGCCCCGCCAGTTTTAAAAGGTTGTAAGGTGAGTTAAATTGAACACTGATAGGCACCTGAGCCGGAATAAGGTTCGAAGATCCTGCTTCAAGTTCTACCGTTACAACGGCACCAGGAGCAAAAATACCCGGATTTACATAGATTCCGGCCTGATAGGTAGCAAGTACAAAATCCTGAGAGGGGTCGGTATCAAGCAAATAGATATCAAACGTCAGCCGTTTGTGGGCATAAGGGACATTGGTGTATTCGGTAACATCCCGGATACTGGTTTCAAAATCCTGCAAGGCTGCCGGAGCGTAAGGCTGTTGGGCATTGGTCAGCCCTGAGCCAAAAATTAGTGCCAGTAACGGCAGGATACTGAAAAGATGGGTAACTAATTTTCTCATAATTGTTTGATTTTGGTTAACGGTTTGGTAATCACTAAAGAATAAATAATCAGCCGCTAATACATATTGGCTTTAAATGCCTGAGTTTTAGGCCTGCTTCGGTGACAGGCCGTAGATTCGCCAAAATGCTCTCCGGCATGCGGAAGTGAGTTTGGTGTTATGATGTGGCAGGTCTCTCATATGTTGCTGTTTTGTTAATAATTGATTTTTAAAGTCATTGTTATGCGTAAAATCAACTATATTGATTATTCGATGTGTAATCATTGTGTAGTTGACTCTTCTGAACTTTCAGGGTTGAAAAAAAGAAGTATTTTTTGTAGTAATGAAAATCGGACAGTAAACCGTTCAGGATGTCCTGACTTTTTTAAGTAAAAAAACTATCAGGGCGTTGAGGTCATCAAAGTTACATTATGCATAAGGCGTAATGCAAATACTATTGGTATAGATTCTTAAATCAGGTCACTAAACCTTAGGTTTATCATTTCATACCTTTTTATCTTAAATAAGTTTAGTTTATTTCTCCCGTGCAGTTGGAAGCAAGCGTTTCAGATTCACTTTACAGACAATTTATTGGCAGTATGTGGAAAGACAGGATCGGAAGAAGCTCTTTGCCCGCACACATAATTGATTGACTAGTTGACAAATGTATTTGTACGGGCAGAATGTTTATAGAAATCGAATCCCGTTTCCAATCTTTTATTATCTCTGCCGGAATAGAGGAGGATGACAAGGCTTTTGCCAAAAATTAAAAAGTAGCTTTTCTTTTTAAAAATAATACTTCGAACAATAGATTCAGTGTAAGAGTGCCT
>LUZO01000040.1 GCA_001603685.1 Bacteroidales bacterium Bact_23 | reverse complement strand
GTGAACATTTGTTCACTATCTTTGCTGCGAACATTTGCTCAAAGATATGTCGCCAAGTTTTAAACGACCCCGGAAGATACTCAGCCCGCCAATTGTCAAAGGCTTTAAACCCTTTGGTGGTGAATCGGATAAGCACAATGGGGAGCCGGTTTTGCTCCTGTTTGAGGAGTATGAAGCGCTCCGCCTTTGCGATTACGATATGCTTACCCACCATCAGGCAGGTATTGCAATGGGAGTTTCAAGGCCCACCTTTACAAGGATTTATGCTTCGGTTCGCCGGAAACTTGCACAAGCCTTCGCCGAGGGCAGGCAAATCATCATCGAAGGCGGTAAGGTTTATTTCGACAGCGGTTGGTATCACTGTAACAATTGCGGCTGTTATTTCAACCACACGGAAATCCATACCGATGCCGAAAACTGTCCGCTTTGCGGCAGCAAAGAGATTGCCGTTTCGGAAATTGAAACCATTTTCGGCGAAGAGCCTGCCATCAGCGACGATTGCTGCATCTGCCCTTCGTGCGGCCACAAAGTTGAGCACATTCACGGCACCCCCTGCAGCAGCATCGTGTGCCCCAGCTGCAACACGCACATGAGGCGCAACAGAATGCAGGGATGTAAGAACAGATAAAATCACAATACATGAAAATCGCCATAACCTCAACCGGAAACTCACCTGCCTCAACGCTTGACCAACGCTTTGGCCGGTGTTCATGGTTTGTGATTTACGACACGGAAAGCGGTGCTACGGAATTTATCCCAAACCAGCATAAAAACGATGAAGAGGGCGCCGGCCCGGCAGCCGTTCAACTGATTGCTTCACGAAAAGTGACAAAAATCATTTCGGGTGAATTTGGTGAAAAAGTAAAATCGCAACTCGACAGTATGCGGGTTCAGCTTATTATTCTGAAAAATCCGGAAATTACCATTGATAATATCATCAAACTGCTGAGCCACTGACGGCAAAAGCAAAAGGAAGAAAAACAACATAAAAACAGGAGGTTATCATGCCAGGTTTTGATCAGACAGGTCCTGCAGGACAAGGCCCCATGACAGGACGCAGAGCAGGAAGATGCAGAAACGATGGAACATTCACCGGACGAGGCCCGGGAAGGGGTTTCTATCGTGCAACTGAAAACTTAGAAGAGGTACCAGCAGGGTGGGGTTCCGGAAGAAGAATGTACGGAGCCGGAAGAATGGCACAGGGCAGTGGCAGAGGAAACTGTGCCGGAATGGGCCGCGGAAGAGGAATGGGTTGCGGAGCAGGCCGTGGCCGTCAGCACCGCAACGGCTAAGCTCAAATAAAACTTAAAAAAGCCTTACAGCAGTTCCGGGCATAAAAGGACTGCAAAAGAAACTTTGTTTAACCAAAAAATCAATCACAATGGAAAATGTAAATCAGGAGATCACTCCAATGCCGCGTATCGGCGACAAAGCACCGGAATTCAAAGCCATCACCACTCAGGGTGAAATCAATTTCCCCTCCGATTATCAGGGAAGCTGGGTTATCCTCTTCAGCCACCCCGCCGACTTCACACCGGTTTGCACCTCGGAATTCATGACCTTCGCCAATATGGAGAAGAAATTCAACGAAGCCAACTGTAAGCTTGTTGGCCTTTCGGTTGACGGACTATACAGCCACATTGCATGGCTCAGAACCATAAAGGAGAAGATTGAATACAAAGGAATGAAGAACATCGAGGTAACCTTCCCGCTTATCGAGGATATTACCATGAATGTTGCCAAAAAGTATGGTATGATGATGCCGGGTGAAAGCAGCACCAAAGCAGTTCGCGCCGTATTCTTTGTTGATCCCAAGGGAATCATCCGCGCCATTATTTACTATCCGCTCAGCCTTGGCAGGAACTTCGACGAACTGTACCGCGCGCTGATCGCCATGCAGGCAGCCGATGCCTTCAACATTGCAACACCCGCCGACTGGCGTCCGGGCGATGATGCCATTGTTCCCACCGCAGGTTCATGCGGAACCGCAAAAGAGCGTATGGAAAACCAGAAAGACATCAAGTGCTATGACTGGTTCTTCTGCACCAAACCGCTCAGCAAGGAAGATGTTGAAAAAGCAGTACTGAAAAAATAAATTTCACTTCCCGTATGGAATGACGATCCAGCCATTCCATACGGGATTTTTACTCAAATTACTATCCGATCATGAAAAAAAGAATCGCAATTCCCATGGCAGGCGATATCCTGTCGGCGCATTTCGGCCATTGTCAGGCATTTGCCTTTGTAGATGTTGAAAATAACGCCATCACAAACATAACCATGATGGATCCTCCCGAACACCAGCCGGGTACTTTCCCAAAATGGGTAGCCGCCAATGGCGCAACGGATGTGATAGCCGGCGGAATGGGCCCTATGGCCGTTAACCTCTTCAATGAGGCGGGCATCAAT
Organism: Bacteroidales bacterium Bact_23; assembly: GCA_001603685.1. Classification (GTDB taxonomy): domain Bacteria; phylum Bacteroidota; class Bacteroidia; order Bacteroidales; family Lentimicrobiaceae; genus Lentimicrobium. The sequence goes on along the minus strand of LUZO01000040.1, from coordinate 2,835 downwards.
GTGTTTGTAGGTGCCCCGGAAGATACGCCAAAGAACCTGGTCAATGACTTCCTTGCCGGAAAGCTGTCGCTCAACGCCAACTATTGCGACCACGATTCACATGACCATCACCACGGACACCACCACAGCGACCATCATCACGGCCATCACCATTAAACAAATATGAAGATAGCAATCGCCAGCGGCAAAGGGGGAACCGGAAAGACCACCCTCTCAACCAATCTCGCAGCCTTTCTGGCTGAACGGGAGGAAGTTGTGTTGGTTGATCTGGATGTTGAAGAGCCCAATTCAGCCATCTTCTTCAACAGGCCGCCTGAGCATGAAGAGGTTATCTATAAGCAGATACCGCAATGGGACGAATCGAAATGCACCCTTTGCGGTATCTGTTCGAAGGTGTGCAATTTCCACGCCATCATACAGCTTGGGCCTTCCATTGTCGTATTTCCCGAACTGTGCCACAGTTGTTACGCCTGTTCAGGATTATGTCCGGAAGGCGCCCTGCCGATGGTTCCGAAAAGAACCGGCAGGCTGGCGGGATTTCAGGCCGGCAATCTGCATTTTGTAGAGGGCAGGCTCGACATTGGCGAAGAACAGGCGGTACCGGCCATTGCAAAGGCCAAGAAATATGCTTCGCAGAAGTTCGGAGCGTCCATAACCACCATCTACGATTCGCCTCCGGGCACCTCCTGTCCGGTGATTGAAGCGGTAAAAGACGCCGACTTCGTGATTATGGTAACCGAGCCCACGCCATTCGGGTTGCACGACCTGAAACTGGCGGTTGAAACCGTCAGAAAATTTGGAATGCCATTCGGGGTTGTAATCAACAGGCATGGCATCGGAAATGAAGATGTGGAAGCTTATTGCCGGGAAGAAGAGATTCCTGTGCTGGCAAAAATCCCGAACAGCAGGCGAATGGCGGAACTGTACTCATCGGGTAAGCTGATTTACAAGGAGATACCCGAATTAAGGAACACATTGCAGGAGGTGGCTGATGCCTGCTTTGCAGCCGTAAAGGGAGGTGTGCAATGAAAGAGATTGTGGTGATTTCAGGAAAAGGCGGAACGGGAAAAACCTCTGTTACCGCTTCGTTCGCCCGGCTTGCGGGCGAAGAGGTTGTGGTTGCCGACTGCGATGTGGATGCCGCCGATATGCATCTGCTGCTGAACCCCGATTTCGGATACAGCGAAGACTTTTACAGCGGAGAGGTTTCCTTTATCGACCAGTCGAACTGCACCCGGTGCGGCATTTGTGCAAACACCTGCCGGTTTGATGCCATCTCATTCACCCGGGGCGCCTACCGCATCGATCCGATCAGCTGCGAAGGCTGCGGCTACTGTGCAAGGGTCTGCCCTACCGGCACCATCATTAACAAACCGCGCCTTTCGGGCAAATGGCACATTTCAAACATACGCACCGGAAGCCTGATGGTGCATGCAAAACTGGATATCGGCGCCGACAACTCCGGCAAGCTGGTGGCTAAGGTGAAAAACGAAGCCAAAGAGCTGGCACTGGAAGAGCGCAAGTCGTATGTTCTGGTTGACGGCCCCCCGGGAGTTGGCTGTCCGGTGGTATCTTCACTTTCGGGCGCAAACTTCGTGGTACTTGTTACAGAGCCTACCCTGTCGGGGCTTCACGATCTGAAAAGGGTATATGAGCTGGTGAAGAAGTTTCACCTCAAAGCCGGCTGCATCATCAACAAAGCAGATCTAAACCCTGAGCAGTGTGCTGCCATCCGTAAGTTTCTGGAAGAGGAAAACATCCCTCATCTGGCTGACTTCCCATATGATGAAGACTTTTCACGCGCCATCACCCAGGGAACTACCATAGTGGAATATACCAACGGAAATCTGAAACAACTGCTGGCTGAAAGCTGGGAAAAAATTAAAGAACTAACAAACTAACCTGACAAAAAGATGAAAATAGCATTCACAGCAACGGGAACCAACTGGGATTCACAGATTGATGCCCGTTTTGGCAGAGCCGAATACCTGGTTCTTTTCGATGAAGAAACAGGCATACTGACCGGCATCGACAACAGTGCCGTAAAGAACGAAGCCCACGGAGCCGGAACAGCTACCGCACAAAAGCTTTTTGAAATGAATCCCGATGTTCTGATAACCGGGAATGGCCCCGGCGATCACGCCGCAACGGCATTGCAACATTCAAGGATAAAGATCCTGGTCAATGCACACAATATGACCCTGAAGCAGGCATACGAACAATATAAGAACGGCCTTCTGAAACAATTCTGAAACCGGTAAATATTTCAGAGAATCTGAAATCAGCAACATCAGGCAAAATGAAGACTCCCGGATACATCCAACTATATACCGGAAACGGCAAGGGAAAGACCACCGCAGCGCTGGGCCTGGCCCTCAGGGCAGCCGGCGCCGGAAAAAAGGTTTTTATTGCCCAGTTTGTGAAAGGGATGCACTATTCGGAACTGGATTCCCTGAAAAGATTTCCCGAAATCGAAATCAGGCAGTACGGCCTGGACTGCTTTATTGTAAATCAGCCCACGGAGGAGGATATCAAGGCTGCAGTCAGAGGTCTGGAGGAAGTAACAGAGATCATCACCGGGAACCGCGCGGATGTAGTGATTCTGGACGAAGTGTGTATCGCTTTGTATTACAACCTTTTCCCTCTCGGAAAGGTAGTCAGCCTTATTGATGGGAAGCCCGGGGAGATGGAAGTCATCCTTACCGGCCGGTATGCACCTGACGAATTAATTGAACTTGCCGATCTCGTTACCGAGATGAGAGAGGTGAAGCATTATTATACGCGTGGCGTTGAAGCGCGCAAAGGAATTGAATTTTAAACATATAACCTTAATAT